>JACRMO010000028.1 GCA_016214925.1 Gammaproteobacteria bacterium | reverse complement strand
GCGCCAGTGGCTCGGTGATCCGCCGTGAAAGGAGCGATGCCAGCGCCAACTATAAGCTGAAATTGAGCGGCAAAAATGTGCTCTATCCGTTGGTCATCAAGGCGGAAGGGGGGACTGATATCGTTACCGACGCAGCACCTGATTTTACCCTGACCTCCGTAGCAACCTCGAAAGCAGTAACGCGGGTCAACATCAATCCCTTTACTACCCTGATCGTGCGTACTGCCAGCAAGATGGCCGGTGGTCTGACGGCAGCCAACGTGAACGCGGCTCGGGCAATTGTTCTGCGCCAGTTTAACTTCGGCATTAATAGAAATTTGATACCGGATCCTGCAACCGTCTATGTCGACGGCAGCAATATCTCCATGATTGTGAAATCCAGCGAGTCGCTGGGTGAAATGATCCGTCGTACTCGCGATACGCTGGTGGGGCAGGGTGTATTCACGACTGGCGACCGCGTGATCGATGCCTTGGCATCGGATATTGCCGACGGCCATTTGGATGGAAAGGGCGTTGCCGGGACGGACAAACGCCTAAGTGCGATTGCTATCGTATCTTCGGCGCAGGTCCTGGTCGAATCGCTGAGTAATAATCTGCTGGTGGGCGGTTTGAATGCCGCAGCAGCCCTGGATGATTCTATCCTGTTCGTTCAGCCGAGCACGCCACTTGATGCCATGACTGCGAGTGTTCGCGTGAGTGCGGAAATGCTCGAGCAGGCGCAGGTTATGGTGGATGCCGCGCGTGCGGTCGCACCCAGTGTCGCAATGGATACTATCGCCGCGGCCTTGGACACGATCCCGGTTAACAGTCTTCCAGCTGATGTGGCCACCATTCTGCCGAGCAGCACGGCCAGCTCCGTGTTGCAGGCCGCTATCACCATGGCCGCGACGGGTGGTGATGCCGAGTTGGATGCCATCAACTATGCCGTGGGTTCCAGCTATAACCCTGCAGTTGCGGCGAATACCGCGCCGACGTTGAGTGGATCTCCGTCAACGTCAGTGGCGGAAGATGCGGCTTATAGCTTTGCTCCAGTAGCTTTTGACGCCGATGGTGATGCTCTGATCTACAGTATCGTCAACCGTCCGAGCTGGGCGACCTTTAATACCACGACCGGTCGTTTGAGCGGTACGCCGACCAATGCCAACGTGGGCACCACCAGCAGCATCGTGATCAGCGTGAGCGACGGCACGGTGAGCGCTTCGCTGCCGGCCTTCAATCTGACGGTGACCAACACCAATGATGCGCCGACCATCAGCGGCACGCCGGCGACCAGCGTGACTGTGGGCAGTGCCTACAGCTTCCAACCGACGGCGGCTGATGCGGATGCAGGCACGACGTTGACCTACAGCATCGTGAACCGTCCGAGTTGGGCGACCTTCAGTACCTCGACGGGACGTCTGAGCGGCACGCCTACCAGCGCCAACGTGGGCACCACCAGCAACATCGTGATCAGTGTGAGTGACGGCACGGTGAGCGCTTCGCTGCCGGCCTTCAGCCTCACCGTGAGTGCTCTGCAACCCACCAATACCGCCCCAACCATCGGTGGCACGCCGGCGACGAGTGTTGCAGAAGATGCGGCCTACAGCTTCCAGCCGACGGCCAGCGATGCGGATGGTAATACGTTGACTTACGGTATTGTGAATCGTCCTGCTTGGGCGACCTTCAGCACCACGACCGGTCGTTTAAGCGGCACGCCGACCAACGCCAACGTCGGCACCACCACCAGCATCGTGATCAGTGTCAGCGATGGCACGGTGAGCGCCTCACTGCCGGCCTTCAATCTGACAGTGACCAACACCAACGATGCGCCGACGATCGGTGGCATACCGGCGACGAGCGTTGCGCAAGGTGCGGCATACAGTTTCCAGCCGACGGCGAGCGATCCGGACGTGGGTGCGACCTTGACCTATAGCATAGTGAATCGTCCGAGCTGGGCGACCTTTAATACCACGACCGGTCGTTTGAGCGGCACCCTTTAACCTGACGGTGACTAACATCAACGATGCGCCGACCATCAGCGGTACGCCGGCGACGAGCATTGCGGAAGACGCGGCATACAACTTCCAGCCGACGGCCAGCGATGCGGACGTGGGTGCGACCTTAACCTACAGTATCGTGAACCGTCCGAGCTGGGCGATCTTCAGTACAACGACGGGGCGTTTGAGTGGCACGCCGACCAACGCCAACGTTGGCACGACCAGCAACATCGTCATCAGTGTCAGCGACGGCACCGTGACGACCTCACTGCCGGCCTTCAATCTGACAGTGACCAACACCAACGATGCGCCGACCATCAGCGGCACGCCGGCGACCAGCGTCAACGTGAACATCGCTTACAGTTTCCAGCCGACGGCGAGTGATCCGGACGTGGGTGCGACCTTGACCTATAGCATCGTGAACCGTCCGAGTTGGGCAACCTTTAGTACCTCAACCGGCCGTCTGTCAGGCACCCCGACCAGCGCCAGCATCACCAGCAACATCGTGATCAGTGTCAGCGACGGTACTGCCACGGCTTCGCTGCCGGCCTTCAGCATCACTGTGAACAGTGTGACTGGGCAGGCGGCGTTGTCCTGGAGTGCTCCGGTGGCACGCCAGGATGGCACCGCGTTGTCCATGGCCGAAATCGGTGGTTACACCATTCGCTACGGGACGAGCCAAACCAATCTGAGCAACAGTGTGGATGTGGCTGACGCGTATACCACGCAGCGCACCATCAGCAATCTGTCCGCAGGTACTTATTACTTCGCGGTCGTGGCCTACGACACGGCGGGCCGCCAAAGCACGGCATCAAACGTAGGCAGCAAGACCATCCAGTAACGCACACGTTTTATTGTTGATGCAGTAATCCGGCCCGGGGGAGTCCCCCGGGCCGGACTTGTTTATGGGTGCAATACATGCGTAATTGTAATTTAACATAATATACATTATGCGTAATATCTACCATGAATTGATTCACCTGAACTCCATCCGATGCAATTGCGGCTCAAAGACATGGAGACCTAAACCCTCTGCGCTGTTCCCCCGCACCGGAAACCTAACGATGATGAATATGGGATCGCTATGCCAATCCAACCGCTCGTTTAGTCAATAGCCATAGTCATCATGCCAGTTATGTACCCAGATGGGCTGGGAGACTAGAAAGACTAATCGATAAGTGCTGCTGCATGAGCTATCCGGTTTCCCTGCCTCAGTCATAACCCCGATCAGATAAAAATACCCCGTGTAGGACTTTAACTGGACACGAATTGACGCGTTCATCTGACACAAAATTTCTCCATCATGCAAATGAGAAGTCAGAATAATTCGGCTAAAAGTTATATTAAGCGTATGCTGCGCGTCTTGACGCTAAGTCGTGCTGGGACTTGCGTGTTTGATCTGAGATAACTAGTACATTAGAACCATCGGCATGGATGCTGCGGAGTCAAACTATGGACGGTCTAGATTTCAAGCTACTCTTCGAAAGATCTCCAGGGCTCTTCCTTGTGCTACGGCCTGATCTGAATTTCACGATCCTGGGCGCGAGCGACGCTTATTTACACGCCACGCTAACCAAACGCGATAAAATTGTTGGGCGCGGGCTGTTCGATGTGTTTCCCGACAACCCGGATGACCCTGGCGTAACCGGCGCACACAACCTACGCGCTTCGCTCGAGCGTGTGCTTGCCACGAAAGCAACCGATGCTATGGCGGTCCAGGAATACGACGTGCTCCGTCCGGAAAATTCCGGTGGAGGTTTCGAGGAGCGCTACTGGAGCCCGGTGAACTCCCCTGTCCTCGCGGCTGATGGCCGCATTATCTATATCATCCATCGTGTGGAGGACGTTACCGAATTCGTCCGCGTCAGTCGCCAGGGAGAGGTTGGGCGCGAACAATCTAATGCACCGCAGCGACACAGCGAGGCGACTGAGCTCGAAATTCTGCGCCGCAGCGAGGAGTTGAATGCTGCAAACAAACAACTCCGACTGGCCAATGAAGAGCTGCGCGCCGAGATCACTGAGCGTGAATATGTCGAACACAGGTTTCGTGAGCTTCTCGAATCCGCTCCGGATGCGATTGTCATTGTGGATCATGAAGGCCGCATCGTTCTTGTCAATTCCCAGACGGAACAGCGGTTCGGCTATTTACGTAGTGAACTCAATGATCAACCCGTCGAGATTCTGGTACCAGCACGTTTCCGCCAACACCACGCCGGACACCGCACCGGATATCTGAGTGCGCCCAGCGCCCGCCCCATGGGCAGTGGTTTGGATCTTTTTGGCCGGCGCAAGGACGGCTCTGAGTTCCCGATCGAGATCAGTTTGAGCCCGCTGGAAACCGCGGATGGTCTCTGGGTCACGAGCATCATCCGCGATATCACCGAGCGTAAACATGCCGAGCAGGCGCGCATTGAATTGCAGGCACGCTTTCAGGCCGTGGCAGAAACCGCCAACGATGCCGTTGTATCCGCCGACAGCCACGGCGACATCATCTACTTCAACCCTGCTGCCGAACACATTTTCGGTTATTCCGCGGACGAAGCGACTGGCCAACCGCTGACCATGCTGATGCCGGAGCAATTTCATGCGGCACACCGTGAGGGTTTTGCGCGTTTTCTGGCGGCAGGAGATGCGCGTGTGGTCGGCAAGACCGTGGAACTCGTCGGCCGGCGTAAAGACGGTAAAGAATTCCCGCTGGAGCTGTCCCTGGCGAGTTGGAACGCCGGTGAGCGGGCCTTCTTCACCGGCATTCTGCGTGATATCGGCGAGCGCAAACAAGTAGAGGAATCGCTGCGCAGCTACGCCACGCAGCTCGAGGCCGCCAATCGCGAGCTCGAATCCTTCAGCTACTCGGTTTCACACGACCTGCGTGCACCGCTGCGTGGCATCGATGGTTTCAGCCAAGCGCTGCTCGAGGATTACGCCGACCGGTTGGACGCGGATGGCAGGAAGTATCTAGAACGAGTGCGTGCAGGCGCACAGCGCATGGGGCAGCTTATCGACGACTTGCTCAAACTCGCACGCGTAACACGTATGGATCTCTACCTCGAAACAGTCGACCTGAGCGCGCTGGTCGAGGACGTGGCTGTCGAATTGAAGAACCAAAACATGCATCAGCAGGTCGAGCTAGTACTCGCCGCTGGCCTGTGTGCGCAGGCCGATCCGCGACTGCTGCGCATTGCGTTCGAGAATCTTCTGAGCAATGCCTGGAAATTCACCAGCAGACGCGAGGACGCGCAGATCGAATTCGGTTATATCGATCATGAAGACACCCCAGTTTATTATATATGTGACAACGGCATCGGATTCGATATGAATTACGCCGATAAACTGTTTGGCGCCTTCCAGCGATTGCACGACGCGCGCGAGTTTCCCGGAACGGGCATTGGGCTCGCAACCGTGCAACGCGTGATCCACAAGCACGGTGGACGGATCTGGGCGCAGGCGGTGCCTGGAAATGGCGCGACGTTCTATTTCACTTTGCAATCCTGATACGGAGATCGACGATGGCACAGGAAAAAATAATTTTGCTGGTGGAGGACAACCCAGACGACGAAGCGCTGACGTTACGTGCGTTCAAGAAGAACAACATCCAGAATAGAGTCGTGGTAGTGCGCGATGGTGCCGAGGCGCTGGATTATCTGTTCAGCACGGGTGGCTTTGCCAAAAATACCGTTTCTGATCTCCCCCAAGTGATACTGCTCGACCTCAAGTTGCCCAAAGTGGACGGTCTGGAAGTCCTGCGGCGTATCCGTGCCGACGAACGTACCAAACTATTACCGGTCGTGATCCTCACCTCCTCCAAGGAGGATCAGGATGTGATCCGCGGCTATAGCTTGGGCGCCAACAGTTATGTACTCAAACCAGTCAGCTTCGACGAGTTTATCGAGGCCACACGCTCGCTCGGTCTCTATTGGCTGCTTATCAACCAACCGGCACCGCTGCAATAGGCCGGCTGTCCTGATAGACGGAGAAGTCCGCGATGAGCATCCCTATTCAGGTTCTTGTGGTCGAGGATTCGGAGGATGACGCAAGTTTGCTGCTGCGTGCACTCAAGCGCGGTGGCTACGTACCGGATCACCAACGTGTCGACACAGCCGAGGCGTTGATCGAGGCACTCGACAGCCAGGATTGGGACATTATTCTCAGCGACTATTCGATGCCGAAATTCAGCGGCACCCAGGCGTTGTCCATAGTGCGCAGCCGCGATCCCGACCTACCCTTCATCTTTGTCTCCGGCACCATCGGCGAAGACACGGCTGTTTCGGCCATGAAGGCCGGTGCCCAGGACTACATTATGAAAGGCAACCTGAAGCGTCTGGTTCCAGCGGTGCAGCGCGAACTACGGGAGGTGGAGACCAAACACGGGCGCATGCTGGCTGAGGCGGAGCGGCGCCAAAGCGAGGCGCGTTTCCGCAACATCCTCAGTATTGCCGCCGATGCCATCATCGTGGTGGACGAGGATCAGCGCATTACCCTGTTCAACCAAGGCGCCGAGCGCACATTCGGCTACTCTGCGGAGGAGATCACCGGCCAGACATTGGATATTCTGTTGCCAGCCCGCTTCATTAACGCGCACCGCAAACACATCCAGGAATTCGCGAAAGGTACCGATGTCACCCGTACCATGCATGGTCAGCGCGAGGTCTACGGCCGGCGCAAGAACGGCGAAGAGTTTCCCGCGGAAGCCAGTATCTCCAAGTTATCCGAGCGAGGATGCACGGCTTTTACCGTAATCCTGCGTGACATCACCGAGCGCAAACGCTCAGAACAGGAACTGCGCCTGCTGCAAAGCATCACCCAGGCCGCCACCGATGCCGGTGACGTACCTGCGGCACTGGGGGTCACGCTGAACAAAGTCTGCGTGACTACCGGTTGGACGATTGCGCAGGCCTGGGTACCGAGCGCGGGCGGCGCAACACTGGAATGCAGTCCCGCGTGGCATTGTCGTGGCCCGGGTCTGGAGGAATTCCGCCGTGTATCGCTCTCTGCCACGTTTGCGCCGGACCAGGGGCTGCCCGGACGGGCCTGGTCATCGAAACAGCCGGTGTGGATACACGACATCACGCACGATGCCAATTTCCCGCGCGCCCTCAGCGCGCGCGCAGCCGGTCTCAAGACCGGCATGGCCATCCCGGTGCTCGCAGACGAGGAAGTGGTCGCGGTGCTCGAGTTCTTCGCGCGCGAGTCGCATGAACAGGATGCCCGACTGATTCGACTGGTCGCGGTGGCGGCGGCGCAGATTGGCAACATCATCCAGCGTAAGCGCACCGAAGAACGGCTGCACCATCTCGCTCACTACGATACATTGACCCGCTTGCCCAACCGCGTGCTGTTCACGGACCGGTTGCGCCAGGCCACGGCCGAAGCCGACCGCCACGAACGCCTAGTGGGCGTGGCGTTTCTGCAGCCAGGCGCGCAGCACGATGGCCGCCAGGTTCATGCCCAGCACCAGGGCGATGAGCACCAGCGACGTGCCGTACTGGATGGGCCTGGTCTTCTCGATCTCCGTGCCGGCGGTGGCCAGCACGTAGATGTGGTAGGGCAGGGCCATGACATCGGAGAAGATGGAGTCCGGCATCTTGGGCGTGTAGAACACCGCGGCGGTGAACATGATGGCCGCCGTCTCTCCGGCCGCACGGCTCAGGGCCAAAATGTCGCCAGTGAGCATGGACGGCAG
>JACRMO010000027.1:4064-9792 GCA_016214925.1 Gammaproteobacteria bacterium | reverse complement strand
CGATGCCCAGATTGATGCCGGGAGTGATTCCGAGAATGATCTGCCGGTGTTCGGCGTCGCCAACCTGGTCGAACCGGGCACGCTGGAGACCGAAGCTTTGGCCGAGACCGGCACGCCGGGTCTGACCCTGTTCCTGCAACTGCCCGGCCCGTTGCGCCCCGTGCAGGCCTTCGATCTGTTCGTCGGCACGGCGCAACAGTTGGCGGCGCGCCTGGACGGCGAACTGCGCGACAAGAATCGCAACGTACTTAGCCGCCAGCTGCTGGAACACCTGCGCGACGATATCCAGCAGTACGAGCGTCGCCTGCGCCTGCCCACGCGCGCGTGACCACGGCGCCCGCATGACCCCCGTGCGCGCATGACCAAGGACGTCGCCCGTCGCATCGCCGATCTGCGCAAACAGATCGAGCACCACAACCACCTCTACTACGGCCTCGACGCGCCCGAGATTACCGACGCTGAGTACGACCAGCTGTTCCGCGAGCTGCAAGATCTCGAAGCCGAACATCCCGACCTCATCACCGCCGATTCGCCCAGTCAGCGCGTGGGGGGTAAGCCGCTGGAACGGTTCGCACCGGTACGCCACGCCGTGCCCATGCTGTCGATTCGCACCGAGACCGATACCACCGAGGGCGGTGCCGTCGCCTTCGATGCGCGCGTCCGTCGCGAACTGGCACTCGGGCCGGATGCGCCACCGGTGGAATACGCCGCCGAACTCAAGTTCGATGGGCTGGCGATCAATCTGCGTTATGAACATGGCATTCTGGCGCAGGCTGCAACGCGTGGTGACGGCAGCGTCGGCGAGGATGTCACGCAGAATGTGCGTACCGTCGGACAGATTCCATTGCGCTTGAACGGCGTGAACGCCGCCGTGCTGGAAGTGCGCGGCGAGATCTACATGAAGCACGCTGATTTCGAGCGCCTGAACGAACGTCAGCGCGCGGCGGGCGACAAGACCTTCGTCAACCCGCGTAATGCCGCCGCCGGTTCCATCCGCCAACTCGATCCGGCGATTGCCGCGCGCCGGCCACTGAGTTTTTTCGCCTACGGGCTTGGTGCGGTGCAGGGCTGGAAAATACCCGAGACGCACAGCGCGGTCCTCGATGCCTTCGCTGCCATGGGACTGCCGGTGTGCGCGGATCGCGCTGTGGTGCGCGGCGCCGAAGGTTTGATCAAATTTCATCACGGCATTGCCGCCAAGCGCGACACACTGGCGTTCGACATCGACGGCGTGGTGTACAAGGTCAACGACCTGGCCGTGCAGCTGCGCTTGGGTTTTGTGACCCGTGAACCGCGCTGGGCGGTGGCGCATAAATACCCGGCCCAGGAACAACTCACCGTCGTGCGCGACATCGACATTCAAGTCGGGCGCACCGGCAAGCTCACACCGGTGGCCAAACTCGAACCGGTATTTGTCGGCGGCGTGACCGTAACCAACGCCACTCTGCACAACGAAGACGAGGTGCGGCGCAAGGATGTGCGTATCGGTGACACCGTGATTGTGCGCCGCGCCGGGGATGTGATCCCCGAGGTGGTGGGTGTGATGCTGGAGCGGCGTCCCACCAAGGTCAGTGGACCGTTCGATCTTTACCAACAGCTCAACGGTGAATGTCCGGAATGCCACAGCGCCATCGCGCGCGAAGAAGGCGAGGCCGATTGGCGCTGCACCGCGGGACTGTATTGTCCGGCCCAGCGCAAGGAAGCGATCAAGCACTTCGCCGCGCGCCGGGCGATGGACATCGAAGGGCTAGGCGACAAGCTGGTCGATCAACTCGTCGAGGCCACACTCGTCGAGCATGTGGACGATCTGTATAAACTCACCGCCGAACAACTTGCGCAACTCGAACGCATGGGGCCGAAGTCGGCCGAGAATCTGGTCGATGCACTTGGGCAGAGTAAGGCAACGACGCTGCCGAGATTTCTCTATGCATTGGGAATTCCGGAGGTGGGTGAGGCCACGGCTGCCGCGCTGGCGCTGCACTTCGGCAGTCTGGAAGCGCTCATGCAGGCCGCGGAGGATTACGTTGCCGCGCTGGCCGAGCAGGACGACCCGACCGCCTCCGCGCGTGCGCGCCGACTGAAAGCGCAGCGCCTGCAACAGGTGACCGATGTCGGTCCCGAGGTCGCCGCGCGTATTGCTGCATTCTTCACTGAGCCGCACAACCGCGCGGTCGTGGGCAAGCTGATCGATGCCGGTATCCGCTGGCCGGCGATCTGCCGCGCGCCGCGCTGCCGCTCGCGGGTCACACCTATGTACTCACCGGTACGCTCGATAGCCTGACGCGCGACGAGGCCAAGGCACGCCTCGAAGCGCTCGGCGCCAAGGTCAGCGGTAGCGTGTCCAAGAAAACCACCGCCGTGATTGCCGGCGCCGATCCGGGTTCCAAACTCACCAAGGCCGAGGCGCTGGGTGTGACCGTGCTCGATGAGGCGGGGTTATGCGATCTGCTGGGGGATTGATTCCGTGCCGTCGCGGGGACAGATTTGAAATCTGTCCCCGATGCTGATCGTAGAACGGTCGCGACGCCGAACGATTTGAGGTACTTTTAAAGACATCGGCCCGCCGGCCGATCATTCACTACCCAACCGCCGATGTCGCACCACACGGGTGCCCATTGCGATGCACAGGATGGCTATGAATTCACCCGGACCTTCCCGCACCGGAGCGCTGCCGCCGCGCTTCAAGGAACTCATGCAAGGCTGCCGCCAAATGGCGCGCAGTCATCTGGCGCCGTTGTTTCTGACCATGCTGGAAAACGCCGACGTGGCGTTGCTGGAATTCGCCGGCAAGGCCGAGAGCAATGCCGCGCAGGGCAAGCTCTTCGAGGCCATGCAGGAACTCAAGCGCAAACGCCCGGAGGTCGAGCAGACTTTCTATAAATTCGTCGACGTGAGCTTCCGGGACTTCATCAGCGGAACCGGCGGTGACGAAGGCGGGGAAGCGGGCGCCGCCGGCGATATCAACATGAACCGGCTAAGCCTGGTCGAAAAGCACGAGGTCGAAGCGGCGTTACCGGTGCAGAACATGGTCGCCAAGGCCAACGCCAATTACAGCGAACAGCTGTATGGACTCAACCAGCGGCTCGCCGTCGTCAACGGGGGTTCACGTCTACCCGACGCGGCGCTGCCGGGCGGTCCGGTGTCGTTGTCCGAGGCCGCGCGCAGCGCCTTCGGCCTGTTGGACATGGACGGCAAGACCCGCATGGTGATCTACGCGGTGTTCGAACGTTATGTCATGCGCGAACTCACCGGCCTGTACGACGAATACAATCGGCGCTTGGTTAATGCCGGCATCCTGCCGAACCTGCGCTATGAGATCCGCAAGCAGCACGACCCGCGGCAGCTGAAGTCCGGTGCGCCGGGCGCGGCCCCGTCGCCAGCTACACCCGCGGAGGGTGGCGCACGACAGACGGTTGGTGAGGAAACCTTCCAGTCGATTCTCGAACTCATGGCGCGCAGTCGCGACCTGGGTGGCGCGGGCACGTCCGCCGCGGGTGCGCAGGCTTCAGAGGGTGTGGTCAGCGAGGCGGTCGCCGCCAGTTCGCGCACGACCATTCTCGGTACCCTCGACAGTATTCAGCACGAACACAGCGATTCCGAGAGCAATGCCCGTTTCCACCATGAGATCATCGAGAACATCGGTGTCGATACGGCGCTGTTGGAAAAGCTCAGGACGACGCTGGTCGAGGAGCGGCAACGTCTGTACGGCGGTATTGATCGCCGCAAGGTGGCGAGCGCGGACGCGGATGTCATCGACCTGGTCGGCATGTTGTTCGAATACATGCTTCAGGACGAGCAGTTGCCGAATGTCGCCAAGGCACTGCTCAGCCGTTTGCATACGCCCTTTCTCAAGGTGGCGATGCTCGACCGGCAATTGTTCACGGAGAAGAGTCACCCGGGCCGGCGTCTGTTGGACAAGATGGCGGAGGCTGGCGCGCGTTGGGTTACGGAAGACGATCTGGAGCGCGGCATCTTTCCCTGCATGCGCGCGGTGGTCGAGCGCATCCTGCGCGACTTCAAGGACGATCTGAGTCTGTTCGACGAACTGCTGAGCGATTTCTCCGCGCATCTGCGCGAAGTCGAGCAGAAGGCGCAGGTGATCGAGCGTCGCTCGGTCGAAGCCGCCGACGGACAGGCGCGTCTGCACAATGCGCGTGCGCGGGCCAGCGACGAAGTCGGCGCCTACCTGCACCGCGCGCGTCTGGCGCCGGAGGCACATACCTTCATGCGCCAAGTCTGGGCCGAGAAACTCACTTTCATACTCTTGCGCGAGCGCGATGCCGATCAGACCGAGGCCTGGGCATTGGCGGTGAAGCTGGGTTGGGATCTGGCCTGGAGTATGGGGCAGCATGCGGAGCAGGCCGAGCGCGACCGTCTGCACGATGCCCTGCCGAAATTGCGCGCCGAACTGCGCGCGGGCCTGGAAGCATTGCAGGGCTATGGGCGCCACGACAGCGAACGGATGTTTGCGCAAATCTGCGCTTGGCAGGATGAGGCGCTGGCCAAGCCCGAGTCGGTCCCCGCGCCCGCGACACCGGCCGTGGAACCTGCACCCGAGCCCACAGTGGAAGCCGCAGTGGCCCCTGTGTTGGTGGCGGAGAGTCTGTCGGATGAGATGCGGGAGATGGTCGACCGCCTGGGTGGATTGGAATTCGACACCTGGTTCGAATTCGCCGGGACCGACACCACGCATGCGCGCCGCCTGAAACTGGCGTGGTACAGCAAGATCTCTTCGAATTATATGTTCGTGGATGCGATGGGTGTGAAGGCGGCGGAATATTCGCGGACCAATCTTGCACGCATGCTGTGCACCGGGCAGGCGCGCTTCCTGTCGATGCAGAACAAACCGTTCCTCGATCGGGCACTGGAGACCATCCTGACCTGGCTGGGACGCACTAAAACGGAAACCATGGCCTGACCGCCGCGTGCGCACACAGTTCGAGACGCACTTTCGATTGGGGGGATTATGTCCGACAAACGTAAACAAATGCGCGTGGCTGTGGCGGTTCGCCTGCCGGTGATCGACGTCAATACCGGTGTGGTGGTGGGCGATCTGGCGGATATATCCAATGCGGGGTTCATGGTGCTGACCCGCGACCCGCGTCCCGCGCATTCGGTCTTTCAATTGAGCCTGGCGTTGCCCAAGGCCATTCATGGGGTCGACACCCTGTATTTCGGTGCCGAGAGTCTCTGGTGCAACGCCAGCGACGATCAGGAACAATACTGGATCGGTTTTCATCTCATCGATATTTCTCCGCACGACCAGGAAGTGCTCGAACTGTTTCTGGCTTCGGTGTGAACGTCCGATAAGTACAGGCCTTTAATCCATACTGACTCCACGGCAACTCAGCTTGCAGTTTCTCCTATCTGGCCTATAACTCCTCCTACGCAGGCAAGACATGCGTTGTCTTGCAAGGAGGGTGCTATGCGCCGCCGTCTCTATTTCGTGTTACCCGACAGCCACACCACCGCCACTATCGTGGGCGAGTTGCGTGACGCCGGCATCGATGGCTCGCGGATAGGTATTGCGAGCCGGGAACCGACGCAGGTTGTGATCCCGGGCGTGCATATCCAGGACACGACCACCGACCCGGGCGACCGTATCGAGGATATCGTGTGGGATCTCAACTTGGCGCTGTTCTTCGTCGCCCTGTTGGGCCTTCTGGCGGTGCTCGCGATCCAAGGGCTGACCCTGTGGCTGGGTATTCCGTTGGGCATCATGCTGGCG
>JACRMO010000027.1:0-4004 GCA_016214925.1 Gammaproteobacteria bacterium | reverse complement strand
GGGGTGCGGTTTACGCATGTTCCCAATATTCATCTGCGCGAATTCGCCGCCGCACTGCGTCATGGAGAACTGGTGCTGATGGTGAGTGTCCCGCGCAATCGCGTCGCGGAAATCGAGGATCTTGTGCATCGGCATCACCCCGATGCCGCCGTTGGTGGGGTCGGTTGGAGCAGCGATCTCCTGCATATCTGAACACGCGCGCAATCGGATTTCTTGCCAAGGTGATGTACTATAAAACCATCACGATCGAACAATCACCTGGGGGTTTATATGAACACCAAACCGGCCTTCGTCGCGCTGATGCTGGGTCAAGCGTTGGTTGCGGCCAATGTCTCCGCGGCCTGTGTGGCCGGTAACATTGCCGGTACTTGGTATACCCATGCGGCATTTTTCGACTACACGGGCGCAAGCGGCGGAGATTGGGTGCGCTGCAAACTGCTCGTCAACAGTGCGGGCGGCGTCAGCACTACCGCATCGCAATGTCGCCTTTCGAGTGGAACGAGTTTGACCGTTTCCACAGGTACATTGCGGGTCAGCACCGGTTGTGTTGTCTCCGGTTCTGTCACGACTGCGCGAAATGGCGCGGCATTTCTCCGTATGGCCGTGCAATACGGCCAGATGGACGCGAGTCATAGGAGTTTTTCGGCGCTGGGCTACGACAGTGCCCGGGCTCAATGGAAATTCATGCTGCAGGCCGTACAACAGTAGTCCAATCACGCCATCCTTAGCGGTGCTCGTGTCGTTCGGGGTTGCCACGGGTGTCGAGGAGTATCACCGGTTCAGCTTCCATCTCTTTGATATGTTTCCGCAAGAACCCGTTGCCCTGGGTACTTCCGGCCCCCGGTTTCGGGGGTGCTCAGGGACGTTTGCGCGCTGTCATTGGCAGCCGCGGGCTGAACCTCTAAACTGTCGCCTCCTTTTTTCTGAGCAGGTACTCCCGACATGCAAGTTGCCAAGCACAAGGTCGTGATGATCGACTACACCCTCACCGACGACCAAGGTGCCGTCATCGACAGTTCCAAGGGCGGCGAACCGCTGGCGTATATCCAGGGCATGAACAACATCTTCCCCGGGCTGGAGAATGCGCTGGCCGGCAAGCAGGCGGGCGATGCGCTGAAAGTTTCGGTGGCGCCCGGTGAAGGGTATGGCGAGCGCAACGACGCGATGCAGCAGGAAGTTCCGCGCGAGATGTTCGACGGCGCCGAAGAGATTCAGGTCGGCATGCAGTTCCACGCCAGCGACGGCGATCATATGCATGTGGTGACCGTGGTTGCGGTGACCGATACTCACATCACCGTCGACGGCAACCATCCGCTGGCCGGCCAGACGCTCAATTTCGATGTCACCATCGTCGAAGTGCGCGATGCGACCGCCGAAGAAATGGAACATGGCCACGTCCACGGTCCGGGCGGACATAATCACTAAGGAACCGCCGATTTATTCCCTCTCCCTTCGGGAGAGGGTTAGGGTGAGGGGAGTAATCGATGGAATTTCCCTCACCCTGTCCCTCTCCCTGGGGGCGAGGGAACGCATAATTGAACGGTCGCTATAGGGCTGCGCGTATTGCGCCCTACGATTCAGCTTTCATCCAGCAATTCGATCCAATGCAACACCGGCACGTCGCTGCCGGTGGCAAGATGCAATTGACAGCCGACGTTCGCGGTTGCGATCAATTCCGGTTTCTCAGTCTGTAACGCATTCAGTTTGTTGTCGCGCAGCCGTTGCGACAGTTCCGGTTGCAGCAGCGAATAACTACCCGCAGAGCCGCAGCACAGATGGCTATCGCGCACCTCGGTGAGTACGTAACCCAGCTTCGTCAAGAGTCCTTCCACCGTGCCGGACAGTTTCTGGCCGTGCTGTAAGGTGCAGGGCGCATGAAAGGCGATGCGTCGTCGATTGGCGGATACGCGCAGGCCGGCGAGATTCTCCGTGGCCAGTATCTCACCGAGATCGCGAGTCAGCGCGGAAATAATTGCCGCCTTCGCCGCATAGTGCGTATCATGTTGCAGCAACGTGCCATAGTCCTTGACCATCACCCCGCAACCGCTCGCGGTCATGACGATGGCCTCAATGCCCTGCTCAATATGCGGCCACCAGGCATCGATATTGCGACGCATGAAATCCAGCGCTTCGTCCTCGGCGCTGAGGTGCTGGCTGAGCGCGCCGCAGCAGCCGGCCGCCGGCGCGACGATGAGCGAAATCCCCAGACGATCGAGCACGCGAGCCGCCGCCGCATTGGTGTTGGGGGTGGTGCTGGATTGCGCACAGCCGGCGCGCAGTACGCGGCGGAATAGACGTTCTGCTATCGGCCGGTCGATCTGCTGTTCGCTGATCCCGCGCCCGATGTCGGCCAGTCGCCCATAGCGCACGCCCGATGGACAGGTGGTCTCGCAGGCACGGCAGGTCAGGCAACGATCGAGATGCACTTGCGTCTCGCGGGTGACCGGCTGGCCTTCGAGCATCTGCTTGATGAGATAGATGCGCCCGCGCGGACCGTCGAGTTCATCGCCCAGCAGCTGATACGTCGGACAGGTGGCGGTGCAGAATCCGCAATGCACGCAACTGCGCAGGATGCTGTCCGCTTCTTGGCCCGCGGGGGTGTTCAGGATGGCGGCGGTGAGCGAGGTCTGCATTCAGAACTCCGGGTACATCCGACCAGGATTGAAGATGCCGCGCGGATCGAAGGCCTGTTTCAAGCGCCGATGCAGGGCGAGCAGCGGTGCCGGCAAGGGTTGAAAGACGGGGTGTGCGCCAGCGCCACGCCAGCGCGTCGCATGGCCGCCCGCGGCACTGGCGACGGTGAATACACTCGCGGCATCCTGCGTCGATTTGATCCAACGTAAAGCGCCGCCCCAGTCGATGAGTTGCTTGCCGGTGATGGCGAGAGTGCGCGTTGTCGGCGGCACGGACATGCGCCACAGATCGCCGCCAGCGTCGAAGAAGGCGCTGCACTGTTCGCGCAACTGTTTCCAGAACGCATTGCCAAGCGCATCGATCTCGCCGCCCAGGCGGCGGTGTGCCGCGTTGACCGCCTGTTCGGCACCGGACAAGCGCACATGCAAAAGATTGCCGTCATAGCACAGCCCGGACAGCGGCAACGGATCGCGCTGCCATTCGCGCATACGGGCGAAGGCCGCGTCGTTCTCGAGTTCAAGTGCGAGGGTGATTTCACGGGCCGGCCGCGGCAGCACCTTCAGCGAGACTTCGAGCAAAATCCCGAGCGTGCCATAGGCGCCGCACATCAGCCGCGAGACGTCATAGCCGGCGACGTTCTTCATCACCTCGCCGCCGAAACTCAGCAGTTCACCGCTGCCATTGATGAGCTTGGTGCCGAGCACGAAATCGCGCGCGGCACCGCGAAAGGGTCGCGCCGGGCCGGACAGGCCGCAGGCAATCGTCCCGCCGAGCGTGGCGGTCGGCCCGAAATGCGGCGGTTCGAAGCCGAGCATCTGGCCGCGTTCCGCCAGCGCGGATTCGATCTCGGCCAGCGGTGTGCCCGCGCGCGCGGTGATGACGAGTTCGGTGGGTTCGTAATGCACGATGCCGCGCAGACCACTGACATCGAGCGTCGTGCCAGTCGTGCGCCGGCCCAGGAAATCCTTGCTGCCGCCCGCGTGGATGATCAGCGGTGTGTTATGCGCGGCGGCCTCACGCACCCGTTCGGCGAGTTCGTTCACCGTCGTCATTCAGAACCGCTCCAGCTCGGGATGCTTCAGCTGGCCACGATGCACATGCATGGCGCCGAATTCGGCGCAGCGGTGCAGCGTCGGCACGGCCTTGCCCGGATTCAGCAAGCCTTCTGGATCGAACGCGGCCTTCACGGCATGGAATTGTTGCAACTCTGTCGATTGGAACTGCACGCACATCTGACCGATCTTCTCCATGCCCACGCCATGCTCGCCGGTGATGGTGCCGCCGACCTCGACGCACAGCTCCAGGATCTTACCGCCGAACGCCTCGGTGCGATCCAGTTCACCAGGCTTGTTGGCATCGTAGAGAATCAG
>JACRMO010000020.1:4339-5323 GCA_016214925.1 Gammaproteobacteria bacterium | reverse complement strand
ATCGAGGTTCCGCTGATCACGTCCGGATAGAGATCGTGTTCGCGCAGCCAGCGTAAAACACCGAGGTGCGCCCAGCCACGCGCGGCGCCGCCACCCAAGGCGATACCGATACGCGGTCTCTTTCCGTTCGTCGCAGTCGCCATCGTTACATATCCATGTCCAACAAGGGTGCGTCATCATAACTGCCCACCGCCGCCACCGCGCGCTGCCAGGCTTCACTGGCACGCAGGTTGTCCCAGTGGTGGCCGTGACGACCGTGCAGACGCGCCAGGCGCATGTGCGACGCGGGGTTTGCATAGTCGCCGCCCCTGTGGTCAATCAAGCTGTCGAGCACGGCGTCGGCCGCATCGGAGCGATTGCACACCAGGATCATATCGCAGCCGGCCGTGAGCGCGGCACGCGCGCGGCTCGGATAATCGCCGGCATAATCCGCGGCGGCCATACTCAGGTCGTCGCTGAAGATCGCACCTTGAAAACCCAGTTCACCACGCAATTGATCGTGCAGCCAGAAATGCGAAAAACCGGCCGGTTGCGCATCGGCCTCGGCGTAGATGACATGCGCGGCCATGATCCCGGCCAAGCCATGATGCACCAGCCGCGCGAACGGCCGCATATCCTCCATCTGAATATCGACGAAGCGCCGTGTATCGGTCGGCAAGGCCAGATGCGAATCCACCGTCACACCACCGTGACCGGGAAAGTGTTTGCCGACCGCCTGCATGCCGGCGGCCTGCATGCCGTTCTGATAGGCCACGGCGAGATCGGCGACGACCTCGGGATCGCGGTGAAAGGCGCGGTCGCCGATCACCGGACAGATCTCGCGATTGAGATCGAGCACCGGCGCGAAACTCAGATCCACGCCGACGGCGCGCAATTCCGCGGCCATCAACCAACCGGTCTGGGTCGCCAGTGCACGCGCGCGTTGCGGATCGCGATCATAGACCAGGCCGAGCTCGCCGAGCGGCGGCAGGCGCGTGAAACCGT
>JACRMO010000020.1:0-4295 GCA_016214925.1 Gammaproteobacteria bacterium | reverse complement strand
CGAAAACGTTGCACGCGGCCGCCTTCCTGATCGACGGCGATGAGCAAACGCGGCTCACGCAATCGATGCAGTTCATCCACCAGCGCGGCGATCTGTTGCGGCGATTCGTAGTTGCGGGAAAACAGGATCACCCCACCGACTTGAGGATGGCAAAGACGACGCCGGTCGTCCGCGCTCAACGCGGTGCCGGCGATATCGGTCATAACGTGGCCGAGGGACATAATTTCTATTTCCAGATGAATACCAAATTCACACCAAAGGACGCTAAGCTCGCAAAGCCATAATATTGGGTTTCTCTGCGTTCTTCGCGTCCTTTGGTGTGAATCGGGTGTGAAAAAACGTTAAGCGCCACCGCGCACATCCAGGCGATCGCGCAGACGGTCGCCGAGCAGATTCACGGCCAACACGACCGCGACCATTGCCAGACCCGGTACCAGTACCATGTGCGGGGCGACCAGCAGATAACGGGTGCCGTCGCGGATCATGCTGCCCCAGGATGCCTCGGGCGGTTGTACGCCCAGTCCGAGAAACGACAGGCCCGCCTCGGCGACCACCACGGCGGCAATGCCGAAGCTTGCCTCGACGATCAACGGCGCGCTGATGAGTGTCAGCAGGTGCGCACGCACGATACGGGCGCGCGGCACGCCCAAGGCAATCGCGGCCAGCACATGGTCGCGTGTCTTCAATGACAGCACTTGGGCGCGGGCCAGCCGCGCATAACCCACCCAACCGACCAGGGTCAGCGCGATCACCACATTCTCGATGCCGGGACCGAGAATACCGGCCAGGGCAATCGCCAGCAGAATCCCCGGGAAGGCCAGGAACAGATCGATGACATGCACCAGCAGGCGATCCCAGAACCCGCCCGCATAGGCACTGAAACTGCCGATCAGCGTCCCGGCGATACTGGACAGACCGACCACCCAAAACGCGACCAGAAACGAGGTGGCCGGACCCGCGATCAAGCGGTCCAGCAAGGGCCGACCCGGATCGTCGAACCCCAGGCCGCCGCCGGTCATCGGCGATTCCAGGATGCGTTCCAGATGGATCGCATTGGGTTCCAACGACAGCCAGGGCGCCACGAGACCGGCCAGCGCCCACAGCACGAGAATACCGGCCGGCCAGACTTCACGCGGATTCATGCGCCGGCTCCCACCCGGATCCCTATCCGGATACGCGGGTCGATCAGCGCATAGACCAGATCGGTGAGACTGTTGATCAACACATAGCTGAGCGCGATCAACAGCACACAGGCCTGCACGACCGGATAATCGCGCGACTGGATCGCTTCAATGGTGAGCAGACCGATGCCCGGCCAGGAGAACACCGTTTCGGTGATGACCGCGCCGGCCAGCAGCGCGCCCAGTTGCAGACCGAGAATGGTGATCACCGGCAGCAGCGCGTTGGGCAGCGCATGGCGGAGCAACACCTGACGACGCGACAGCCCCTTGGCATAGGCGGTGCGGATGAAGTCTTCGCTGAGCACTTCCAGCACACTGCTGCGGATCATGCGCGCGAGAATGGCCGATAACGCCGTGCCCAAGGTGATCGCCGGCAGGATCACCGCCCCCACCCCCTCCCGCCCGCTGACCGGCAGCCAACTCAGCCAGAGGGAGAACACCAGGATCAGCAGCGGCCCCAGCCAGAAATGCGGGATAGACACTCCGATCAGCGAGAAGCTCATCGCCCCGTGATCCCAGGCGGTGCCGCGCCGGGCCGCGGCCAGCAAGCCCAACGGCAGGGCCAGGGCCAGGGTGATGGCGAAGGCCGCGGCGGTCAATTCCAGGGTGGCGGGCAGGCGCTCGACCAGCAGCTCCAGGATCGGCCGCTGCGAATGCAGGGAGCGGCCAAAGTCGAGATGCAGCAAGCCATCGATGTAGTTATACAGCTGTTCCAGGAGCGGCAGATCCAGCCCCAGCGCGTGCCGCAGGGCTTCGCGGTCGGCCGGCAGGGCGGATTCGCCGAGCATGACATCGATGGGGTCGCCGGGAATCAGATGAATCAACAGGAACACCAACACCACCACGCCCAGCACCACCCCCAGGGTGGCGATAAGGCGACGCAGCAGCAAGCGCATAAACCCAAATCCGTGCATGCCCCGCATTATACCCATCGATGCGGGCATGGCGCACAACACCCGTCGCGCTACACTTGAAATAGCTCCCGAAACAAGCGCGCATGAAAATCCACCAACTCGGTATCGACGAAGCCTTAGCCAGCCTGCACAGCGGGCCGCAAGGACTCACCGCGCCGGAGGCCGCACGGCGTCTTTTGGAATTCGGGCCGAACCGCGTCGAACGGGTGCGCGGCGTGTCGCTGCCGATGCGCTTTCTGAAAGGCTTCACGCATTTTTTTGCTCTGATCCTGTGGATCGCCGCGGTGTTGGCCTTCGTCGCCGCGTATTACGATACTGGCACCGGCATGCTGACGCTTGGGTTCGCCATCATCGCGGTGATTCTGGTCAACGGCCTGTTTTCCTTCTGGCAGGAATACCGTGCCGAACGCACCTTGGCCGCGCTACAGCGTATGCTGCCCAACCGCGTCAAGGTGCAGCGCGACAACACCGTCATACAACTCACCGCGCAGGAACTCGTCCCCGGCGACGTCATCCTGCTGGAAGCAGGCGACGATGTGCCGGCCGACTGCCGCCTGATCGAGGCCTACGGCGTGCGCGTCAACAACGCCACCGTCACCGGCGAGTCGGCACCGCTGGCCCGCGACACCGAACCCAGCGACGCCGAAGACATGAACAACGGCGGCAACATCCTGCTCGCCGGCACCAGCATGGTCACGGGCGAGGCTCGCGCATTGGTGTTCGCCACCGGTATGCGCACGGTGTTCGGCGGCATTGCCCATTTATGCCAGATACCTAATGTGCCGCTCTCGCCGCTGCAACGGGAAATCGTGCATCTGAGTCGCATTGTCGCATTCCTCGCCACCGGGCTGGGCGGCGTGTTCTTCTTCATCGGCCAGTGGCTGGGCGTGTCGTTCTGGCAGAATTTCATCTTCGCGATCGGCATCATCGTCGCGAATGTCCCGGAGGGTTTGCTGCCCACAGTGACGCTGTCGCTGGCGATGGCCTCGCAGCGCATGGCGCGCAGAAACGCGCTGATCCGCCACCTGCCCGCCGTGGAAACCCTGGGCTGCGCCAGCGTGATCTGCACGGACAAGACCGGTACGTTGACCACCAATCACATGACGGCGCACACGCTGTATGCGGCGGGTGCGTATCACGCGGCCGATGACCCCACCGCCCTGCGGACACTGTGCGCCGCGCAGCCGCAGTTGTTCGCCGCGGCCCTGCTCTGCAACGATGTAAAGCAGGGCAGCGTAAACGGCCATACCACTTCGCTCGGCGATCCGATGGAAGTCGCACTGGTGGAGATGGCGCGCGCCGCGGACTGTCATGCCACGGGAGAACGCCGCGACGAAATCCCCTTCGATTCCACCCGCAGACGTCTGACCACCGTTCATGCCACGGCACAGGGAACGCTGCTCTACTGCAAAGGCGCGCTCGAAACCCTGCTGCCGCTGTGCGGCTTCGTGCAGGACGACGGCCCGCCGCAACCGCTGACCGAGGCGCGGCGCGCCGCATTTCTACAGGCGCAGGAACGCCTGGCACAGCAAGGGCTGCGCGTGCTCGCCTTCGCCTGGCGCGCGCTACCCGACGATGGCGCATCCGATCAGTGGGAACACGATCTGATCCTCACCGGTTTGGTCGGTCTCGAAGATCCACCGCGTCCCGAGGTACCTGACGCCATCGCCAAATGTCACCAGGCCGGCATCAAGGTCATCATGGTGACCGGCGATCTGCCGCACACGGCCGAGGCCGTGGCGCGCCAGATCGGTCTGCTGCGCACGGAACGGCCGCGCATCGTCACGGGTGCGCAATTGCAACGCCTGTCCGTCGTACAGTTGCAACTCGCCCTGGATGCGCCGGAGATTCTGTTCGCGCGCGTTGCCGCCGATCAGAAGCTGCGCATCGTCCAGGCCTTGCAGGCAAAGCAACAGATCGTCGCGCTGACCGGTGATGGCGTGAACGACGCTCCGGCCCTGCGTGCGGCCGATATCGGCATCGCCATGGGCATTACCGGCACCGACGTGGCGCGCGAGGCGGCGGACATGATTTTGCTCGACGACAACTTCGCGAGCATCGTCGCCGCCGTGGAAGAAGGCCGCAACGTCTTCCAGAACCTGCGCAAATTCCTCACCTACATTCTGACCTCGAACATTCCGGAGGTCGTGCCTTATCTGGCCTTTGTATTGTTGCGCATCCCGCTGCCGCTCACGGTGCT
>JACRMO010000008.1:4147-7340 GCA_016214925.1 Gammaproteobacteria bacterium | reverse complement strand
CGGAATTGCCCGTGGACTTCGCGACGACGGCGGATGGTGTGACGGACGGTGCGCAGGCCTAACCCTATTCAGATGCCGATCCAATTGAACTGAACCTTATAACCGACTGATTCCGCCATGACTGACATCTCTCTCAAACATATCCTCGAAGCCGCGCTGTTGGCGGCCGGACGTCCCTTATCGCTGGAAGAAATGAGCAACCTGTTTCCGGAGTCCGATGTACCGGAAGCAGCAGTGCTGCGCACCGCGCTGGAGGCGCTGGCCAACGACTATGCCGAGCGTGGTCTGGAAGTGGCCGAGGTGGCCAGCGGTTTCCGCATTCAGGTCCGCCAGACCATGGAGCGGTGGATATCGCGTCTGTGGGAGGATCGCCCGCCGAAATATTCGCGTGCATTGCTGGAGACGTTGGCGCTGATCGCCTACCGTCAGCCGATCACGCGTGGCGAGATCGAGGACATACGCGGCGTGACCGTGAGCACCTCGATCATGAAGACCTTGCAAGAACGCGAATGGATCCGCGTGGTCGCGCATCGCGACGTGCCCGGTCGTCCGGCCATGTATGGCACCACCCGCGAGTTTCTCGATTACTTCAATCTGAAGTCGCTGGAGGATCTGCCGAGCCTCGCCGAGTTGCGCGACATCGACAGTATCAATGCCGAACTCGACTTCGGGCCCTTGGAGGGCGGACGCCGTCAGGCCGTGGCGGCCTTCGGCGATAACACGGCCATCGACATGCCGATGTTGCCGGACGATACCGATTTCCTCCCTGTCGACATGAGTCTGGTGCAACTCCAGGCCCCTGAAACGCTGCACTGATCCCGGCGCATTCGACGATGGCCGCGGAACGTTTGCAAAAGGTTCTGGCCCGGGCGGGTCTGGGTTCACGCCGCGAAATCGAAGCTTGGATTAGCGCCGGCCGTTTGCAGATCGACGGGGTGACCGCCGAACTCGGCGCGCAGGTCTCCGGCACCGAAACCATCACCCTCGACGGTAAACCGCTGACCTTGGCCGCACCCGAGGCAACGCGGGTCATTGCCTATCACAAGCCGATCGGTGAAGTCTGCACCCGGCATGACACAGAAGGCCGACCGACCGTCTTCGATCAACTCCCGCGCCTGGCCCAAGGACGTTGGATCGGCGTCGGTCGTCTGGATATCAATACCTCGGGTCTGTTGCTGTTCACCAATGATGGCGAATTGGCCAACCGGCTCATGCATCCCGCGCAACAACTCGAACGTGAGTATGCCGTGCGCATATTCGGCGAGATCGACGGCCTGATTCTCAATCGTCTCCTGCACGGTGTGGAGCTCGAAGACGGACCGGCGAAGTTTCTTGGTCTGCGCGATGCCGGCGGCAGCGGGGCCAATCGCTGGTATCACGTCATCTTGGGCGAGGGTCGCAACCGTGAAGTGCGACGGCTGTGGGAATCGCAGGGTGTGCAGGTCAATCGGTTGATCCGCGTGCGCTATGGACCGATCGAATTGGGGCGGCGTCCTCCGGTCGGAAAGTGGCGCGATCTTGAATCTGATGAAGTCGCCATGCTGCGCGCGGCGGCCGGCTTGCCGCCGTTGGTGAGAAAAACCCTTCGCGTACGAGCGCCCGCCAAGGGAGCATCCGCCAAGGGAGCATCCGCCAAGCAGCCCGCCCGAACAACATCCCGAACTTCATCCAGGGATTCATCCAGGGATTCATCCAGGGATTCATCCAGGGATTCATCCAGGGCGCCTTCCAAAGCGCCCGCTAGAACGCCCTCTAGAGCACCGACCAAGACAGCGCCGAGAGTATCGGATCGATCCGCACCGACGCGGCGCGGTCGTGGCAAGCCCACGCGGCGACAGCCTTAACACCCGTACGGCGCAATAGCGCAGCGTAGTGCGCCGGATGATTCAACGCCCCGGAGATTCAGCTTCGAATGTCTTTAATACATCCTGCGTCATACAGCCTACGGTAGCACCACTCCGGGATTTTCGCGTGACGACTCTACAGCTTCCGCCGCGCCGTCTGCGCAGCGTGTTTCAGCACTTGCTCGATAGCTACGGTCCCCAGGACTGGTGGCCCGGCGAGACGCCCTTCGAGATCATGGTCGGTGCGGTATTGACCCAGAATACCGCCTGGATCAATGTCGAGCGGGCCATCGTCAATCTGCTTAATCATCAGGCGCTGAGTCCCGCGCGCATCCTCGCAGTGAAGGAAACCCAGCTCGCCGAATGGCTGCGGCCATCCGGCTATTTCAACATCAAGGCGAAGCGGCTGCGGAATTTCTGTCGATGGTATGTCGAAGCGGGAGAATATCGCCGTCTGACGCGGTGGGATACACAGAGGCTGCGTCACGCTTTACTGACCGTGAACGGAGTAGGTCCGGAGACGGCCGACGATATGTTGCTGTATGCCTTCGAGCGCCCGGTGTTTGTCATCGACGCGTATACCCGGCGTTTGTTTGCGCGCTTGGGTCTAATCGGCGGGGATGAGGGCTACGAGATTTTGCGCCATGCCTTTGAGCATGCGCTCGGTCCGGATGTAATGCTGTTCAACGAATATCATGCGCTGATCGTCGCGCATGCCAAGGATATCTGCCGAGTGCGGCCGCGTTGCTCTGAGTGTGTATTGCGCAGGCAATGTCCGGGCAAGACTTAAACTTCGTCCACACACACCCGATTGCGACCGCTGTTCTTGGCGGCATACAGCGCCGTGTCGGCGCGCTCGAACAGTTTCTGCGCGGTCTCGCCGCTTTCCAGCGTTGCCACGCCGGCACTGACGGTCATGGTGATCGGCTTGCGCTTGCCCTGGCATTCCAGCTTTTCCACCTTGCGGCGGATGCGATCGGCCAATAGCCGGGCGCCATTGAGCGTAGTGTTGCGCAGGATCATGACGAATTCCTCGCCACCATAACGGAACAGCATGTCGGTGCTGCGCGCGCAGTGCTGGGCGGATTCCACCACGGCCTTGATAGCGATGTCGCCCTGGCTGTGGCCATGGCGGTCGTTGATGGATTTGAAGTGATCGATGTCGAACACCACGATGGACAGCGGTGTGCGGTGACGCCCGGCCAGATTGACTTCCGCGTGCAGTGATTCGTCCAGGGCGGCGCGGTTGCAGATGCCGGTCAGGGCATCTTTCTGCGCAAGCGCCAGCGCGTCGCGGTACAGGAGGGCGTTGCGCAGCGGGTAGAGCAGGCAGCACAACAGTTTCTCCA
>JACRMO010000008.1:0-4094 GCA_016214925.1 Gammaproteobacteria bacterium | reverse complement strand
GCGGAACAGCAGGCCGCCCATGCCGATGTCGCCGAGACGCAAATTGTAGGTGCAGGTATGCCGGCTGCGGCTACCGATCCGGTATTCAAAGTTCAGAGGTTCGTTGACGTATTCCAGCCCATCAAGTGGGACGTTGGCGTTGCTCTGGAGATAGAAGATCTCCAGCAGGGCGGGAATCTCCAGTGTCGTCTGCAAAGATTGGGTTACACGCAGCAAGCGGTCAGCGAGATCGTCGGCGCGACGCAGTGCGCCGGTGCTCAGCGGATCGGATTTCACTAGGCTCAGATTTTCGGCGTAGCTTTGCATGGTTCGGCCCCACATGGTTGTTCGACAGCGTTACTGTGAACTTGCGGGATATCTCTAGCGAGTTCTATGCCAGGATGAATAAAAATATATAAAAACTATATATAACAATAAGAAATAGGCATGTGTTCCAACTGCGATGGATCATAAGCCATGGGATTGACGCCGGCAAGGGCGGTCTAATATTGCCGTTTGTGCCGGTGCCGGGAATCTGACGGACAGCTGGTGGCCGTCTGGATGGGTATCCGTGACCACGCTTGCCCGGTCGGAGAGGCGGTGCGAGCATGCGTCAAAGACAGCAGGGAGATTACGCGGATGACATGCAACTTCGCGGCAGTGATCGTGTTGCTGGCATGGCCACTTTGGGCGCTTGCCGCTGAATCCGCCACGAGTGATGTCGGCCTCGCGCCCGGCATGGTCAATCCGGGTTACCACGAACAGCCGGCTTGGTTCAAAAATTCCTTTCTGGATTTGCGTGAAGATATCGCCGAGGCGCGTGCGGGTGACAAACGCGTGTTGCTGTTCTTCTATCAGGATGGCTGTCCCTATTGCCAGAAACTGCTGGAGACCAACTTTGCCTTGCGCGATATCGAGGCTAAGACCCGCGCCGGCTTCGAGGTGATCGCCCTCAACATCTGGGGTGACCGCGAGGTCATCGACATGCACGGCCAGACACTGATCGAAAAACAATTCGCCAGCCAACTTAAGGTGATGTTCACACCGACCTTGTTGTTTCTCGACGAAACCGGCGCGGTGGTGCTGCGCTTGAACGGCTACTATCCGCCGCACCAATTCAAGGCGGCGCTGGACTATGCCAGCTCTCCGACAGAGAGCACCCGGCAGAGCTTCCGCGATTATCTACGGCAACACGATCCGGTTGCCGCGCAGGGTAAGTTGCATCAGGACGCGCGTTATCTGCAGGCGCCGTATCGCTTCGATAAGCGCACCGGCGGGCGTCCGCTGGCGGTATTTTTCGAACAGGCCGATTGCGCGGCCTGCGATGAACTGCATCTGGATATCCTCAAACGTCCGGAGAGCCAGACGCTGCTGGCTAAATTCGATGTAGCGTTGCTGGATATGTGGACTAAGATGCCGCTGACGACGCCAGACGGTCAGGCAACGACGGCCACGCAATGGGCGCGCGCACTGAATGTCCAATATGCTCCGACGCTGGTGCTATTCGATGCGGACGGTCGGGAGGTATTTCGCACCGAGGCGTATCTGAAGGCTTTCCACATGCAGACGGCTTTGGATTATGTCGCGTCCGGTGTCTACAAGGAGCAGTCGAATTTTCAGCGCTACGTCCAGGCACGTGCCGATGCCCTCCGCGCGCGCGGTATCCCCGTGGATATCATGCAATGATTAGTGCCGCAGCGTTGCTGGCCAAGCGAAGTTCTGTGCCTCGAATTGCTGGCCCGTGATGCCCTGACTGTCCGGTCCCAGTAAATAAAGATAAACGGGCATGAGGGTTTCGGGCGCGGGATTCGTCTGTGCGTTCTCGCCGGGATAGGCCAGCGTACGCATGCGGGTACGCACCGCGCCGGGATCGAGGCTGTTCACGCGCACATGGGTGTTGGTCTCCAGTTCCTGCGCCAGGATCTGACTCATGCCTTCAATACCGGCTTTGGATACGCCATAGGCGCCCCAATAGGCACGGCCACGCCGACCGACTTGATCCGACGTGAACACGATCGACGCATCCGGCGCCCGCATCAATAAACCGAGACAGGCACGGGTGAGCAGGAACGGCGCGTTGAGATTCACCTGCATGACTTTAAACCACAGGTCGATGTCCTGATGCGCCATCGGCGACAGACCGCCCAGGAGCGCGGCATTGTGCAGCAAGCCGTCGAGGTGACCAAATTCCCGTTCGAGTGTCGCGGCGAGATCGGCGTAATCCTTCGGTGTGGCGCCTTCCAGATTCATCGGATAGATCGCCGGCTGCGGATAGCCGGCCTGTTCGATCTCATCGTAGACGCGTTCGAGTTTGCTGATGGTACGGCCGAGCAGGATGATCGTTGCGCCGTGTGCCGCACACGCCAGTGCCGCCGCGCGGCCGATGCCGTCGCCGGCGCCGGTGATGAGGATAGTACGCTTCGCCAGCAGATCTGCGGGAGGGGTATAGAGGCTCATGCCGTTTGGATACTCGTCTTTCGGAATGCCCGACTGGGGGAGCCGGCATTATACGGAAAACGGCCTGGGCAGAAACTGTTCCTGTGGTGAGAAACCGGCGGTTCAGGAGTGGCGTGCGATGCTCGGCGTGACCTGGGCGATGCCTGCTTGTTCGGCCGGACGGCTCAGCCAGGCCGCTGCATCGTCGACGCGCATGGCCATGGCGATGTGCCTGCCTTGGGCCAGATCGCAGCCCAGATTGGCGAGTTGTTCCAGGATGGCTTGGTTCTCCACACCTTCCGCGACAACCCGCATACCGAAATTGTGCGCCAGCGAAATGATGGTGCGCACAATGCGTTCGTCTTCCTCGGAACGGTCGAGGTCGACGACAAAGGACTTGTCGATCTTGAGTTCGTGCACCGGCAGGCGCTTGAGATAGGCCAGTGAGGAATAGCCGGTACCGAAGTCGTCGATGGACAGACCTACCCCCAGCGCTTGCAGACGGCGCAATACCTCCAGCCCACGATCCGGCTGTTGCATCATGGCGCCTTCGGTCACTTCCAAGACCAGGCTGCCGGGCGCGGTGTTCCACACCGCAAGCGCCTGCTGCACCAGATCGACGATATCCGGATGATGCAGAATGGCCGCGGACAGATTCACGGACATGGTCAGCTGCGGTTGCAGGTGTTGCAGCATTTTCAAATGATGCAAAGCCGCCTTGAGCGACCACAATGTCAGCGCCTCGATTTGTCCGGTCTGTTCGGCCAGCGCGATGAATTGGTCCGGCGGTATCTCGCCGCGCTCGGGATGATGCCAGCGCGACAGACATTCGAAACCGGCGACGCGACTGCGGTCCATATCGATCTGCGGTTGCAGATACAGGCGTAGTTCGTTGCGTTCGATGGCATCCTGCAGATCGTTCTCCAGCGCCAGCAGGCTGGGCTTGGCGACATCCAGGTGCTCGCCGAAAAATTCGCAACTGGTGACGGTCTCGCGCGCCTCGATCAAGGCACGGTCGACGGCCTGCATCAGTTGTTGTGCGTTGGCCGCGTGCTGCGGAAACAGAGCGATACCGGCATAACTGCGCAGCCGCAGGCGCAGCCCGTCGATAAGGAACGGTTCGCTCAAGGCGCGTTCGATCTTGTGCGCGGCGAGCTGCGCATGACCGGGATTCACCATGCCCGGCAACAGCAAGGCGAATTCGTCGGCGCCGAGTCGGGCCACGGTATCGGATTGGCGCAAGGCCTCGCGGATGCGGTTGGCGGCTTCCTGCAACAGTGTGTCGCCGACCTGATAGCCGTACTCGCGGTTGATATCACGGAACTGGCGCAGATTGACCACCACCACACCCATCAGATCACCGAATTGCCCGCAGCACTTGATCTGGCTTTCCAGACGGCGAAAGAAGGTGTGGCGGTCGGGCAGTCCGGTCAGCGGGTCGCGGTCCATGGCTATCGGGGCCTTACAGAAAATACGCAGTGGGATCGATGCCGTAGCTGCCGGGATCGAGGGAGCGGGCGATTTCCAGCATTTGACCCTGGCGGTCGACGGCCTCGACCATCAGATCGACGGTCGGTGCGATGTTGTACAGATGCTTGTCGGCGTTGAGTACCAGCATCACCTTGGGGCGCAAGCGGCGCACGCGATTCTGCGACAGCACGATGCCGACCTGCCCAGTG
>JACRMO010000007.1:21720-22689 GCA_016214925.1 Gammaproteobacteria bacterium | reverse complement strand
GGGCGTAGGCCAGTTTGTAGATGTGGTGACCGGCGAGGATCAGCACGAACTCGGGATGATGGTTGCGGATGATATCCAGATTCTGATAGACGGCATCGGCTGTACCTTCGTACCAGGAGGTCTCGATGCGCTGCTGCGCCGGCAGCAGCTCGACGAACTCGTTGAACTCGCCGCGCAGAAAATTCCAGCCACGATGGATATGCTGGATCAGCGAATGCGCCTTGTACTGCGTCAGCACGCCGATGCTGCGGATGCCGGAGTTCATGCAATTGGACAGCGGGAAGTCGATGATGCGGAATTTACCGCCGAAGGGCACCGCGGGTTTGGCGCGCCACAGGGTGAGATGCTTGAGTCGGGAACCGCGCCCCCCCGCCAGGACCAGCGCCAGGGTGTTGCGGGTAAGACGGCTGACGAAACGCCGCGTCTGGCCGGGAATCATACTCTAGAATCTCCTTATCTATAAGAATGCAGACCGCTCTGGAACGAATCCTGCCAACCCGGAAACAACCGGCCAAGCTGTCGCAGCCGTTCCCCTGGCGGGCTATGGTACCATTTGGCCACCAACTTGGAATGACGTCACTTGGTAACTGCCATGTCCAACGCCGCAAACACGCTCACCACCACACGCGACCCCAGCTTACGGTTGATCGCGGAGGCGCGCCATCACGATCCCTTCGCCGTACTCGGGCGCCACCCGCATGGCAGCGGCGAACGTGTGCTCGCCTACCTGCCGGGTGCGCGCTCGGTGCAGCTGGTCGAGAATCGCGCGCAGCTGCAACACATCGCCGGCACGGATTTCTTCGCCTGGCAGGGTCCGGCCGGCGTGGTGCCCGAGCGCTATCAGTTGGAATGGATCGATGCCGCCGGACGCACCCACGTCGGCTACGACCCGTATTGCTTTCCGCCGCAACTCGGCGATTTCGACATACATCTGTTCGGCGAGGGCCGTCATTGGCATGCCTACCGCTT
>JACRMO010000007.1:0-21714 GCA_016214925.1 Gammaproteobacteria bacterium | reverse complement strand
GGCCAACGGCGTCGACGGCGTGCTGTTCGCGGTGTGGGCACCGAGCGCCGAGCGCGTCAGCGTAGTCGGCGAATTCAACACCTGGGACGGTCGCCGCAACCCCATGCGCGTGCGCGGCGGCAGCGGCATCTGGGAGTTGTTCATTCCCGGCCTGGCCGCCGGCGAGCTGTATCGCTTCGAAATTCGCAACCGCGAGCACGGCACGGTGCATACCAAGGTCGACCCCTACGGCCGCGAATTCGAATACCGCCCCGGCACCGCCGGGCGCATCCCCGCGCCGGACAGTTACGCCTGGGGCGACACCGACTGGATGCAGGCGCGCCGTAACAGCGACTGGCTGCATGCACCGTTGTCAACGTATGAAGTGCACCTGGGTTCCTGGCGACGCGGACCGGACGGTGCCTTCCTCAGCTACCGCGAACTCGCCGAGCAGCTCATTCCGTATGTGGTCGCGCAGGGTTTCACCCACATCGAACTGCTGCCGGTCACCGAACACCCACTGGACGATTCCTGGGGTTATCAGGCCACCGGCTATTACGCGCCGACCAGCCGTCACGGTACGCCGGACGAGTTCCGCTATTTCGTCGACCAATGTCATCAGCGCGGCATCGGCGTCATCCTCGACTGGGCGCCGGGGCACTTCCCCAAGGACGATCATGCACTGGCGCGCTTCGACGGCAGCGCGCTGTATGAACACGCCGATCCGCGCCGTGGCGAACACCGCGATTGGGGCACGCTGATCTTCAACTACGGCCGCAACGAGGTGCGCAACTTCCTGTTGTCCTCGGCGCTGTTCTGGATCGAGGAATGCCATCTCGACGGCCTGCGCGTCGACGCCGTGGCCTCGATGCTGTATCTGGATTATTCGCGCGAGCACGGCGACTGGATTCCGAACATGTACGGCGGCCGCGAGAATCTGGAGGCCATCGACTTCCTGCGTCAGCTCAATCAAGTGACGCATGGCCAGCATCCGGGCACGTTGATGATCACCGAGGAATCCACCGCCTGGCCGCAGGTCACGCGACCGGCCTACGTCGGTGGCCTGGGTTTCACCATGAAGTGGAACATGGGCTGGATGCACGACACGCTGGTGTACATCAGCAAGGACCCGGTGCATCGGCATTTTCACCACGACCAGCTCACCTTCGGCTTGCTGTACGCCTTCACCGAAAACTTCGTGCTGCCGTTCTCGCACGATGAAGTCGTACACGGCAAAAGCTCCATGTTGCACAAAATGCCCGGCGACGAGTGGCAGCAGTTCGCCAACCTGCGCCTGCTGTATACCTACATGTGGACCTATCCCGGCAAGAAGCTGCTGTTCATGGGCTCGGAGTTCGGTCAGCGTTCGGAATGGAATTGCAACGCGCCGCTGGAATGCCCGGCGCTGGAATACGCGCCGCACGCCGGCGTGCAGAACCTGGTGCGCGATCTCAATCGTTTGTATCGCAACGAACCGGCCCTGCACCGCTATGAATTCGAGCCGCAGGGTTTCGACTGGATCGATTGCCATGACGCCGCGCAATCGGTCATCAGCTATCAGCGCCGCGCGGAGCACAGCACGCTGATCACCGCGTTCAATTTCACGCCGGTGAACCGCACCGGCTACCGCCCGGGCGTGCCCCCGCACGGCCGTTATCGCGTATTGCTGAATTCCGATTCAACGTTCTATGGCGGCGGCAATGTCGGCGAACAGCTGCTGACCACCGAACCCACGCCGTGGATGGGCCATCCCTGCTCCATCGTCCTCACCCTGCCGCCGCTGGCGGGGGTAATTCTCAAGCTCGAGTGAGTAATCTCCCCTCACCCTGGCCCTCTCCCCGCACACGGGGCGAGGGAACTCCCTTCTCTCGCCGCCTGGATAGAATTCTCCCTCTCCCGCCTGGGCGGGAGAGGGCCGGGGTGAGGGTGGGCTCGTTACTTCTGTTTCGGCCGGAACGCTTTGACGAACGCTTCATCCGTCGTCAGGAACGGGCCACCGATGAGATCGACGCAATACGGCACGGCGGGAAACACCGCGTCCAGACATTCGGCGATGGCGGCGGGTTTGCCCGGCAGATTGATAATCAACGCACCACCGCGAATGCCCGCGAGCTGTCGCGACAAAATCGCGGTCGGCACATGTTGCAATGACACGGCGCGCATCTGCTCACCGAATCCCGGCATCAGTTTTTCGATCACCGCCTCGGTCGCCTCGGGCGTGACATCACGCGGCGCCGGTCCCGTACCGCCGGTGGTGACCACCAGACAACAGCCTTCGTCGTCGCACAATGCCTTGAGCGTTGCCTCGACCTGATCGCGCTCATCGGGTATGAGCCGCGCGACGGCTTCCCACGGCGAAGTCAGCGCGCGCGTCAGCCAGTCGCGGATGGCCGGCCCGCCGAGATCCGCATAATCGCCGCGACTGGCGCGGTCGGAGACAGTGACGATACCGATGCGGGCGACGGTCTGCGGCATGCGTGGTGATCCTCGACGGAGTGACAGGGCGTCGCAGTATAACAAACCGCAGAGCGCCTGTTGTTGACCTCGCCCTCCCCAACCGGACAATACCTGCATCGGTAACACACAAGGACCCACCATGGCCAAGGTACTTTATTTCGGCAGCCTGCCCGACCGCATCGGTCGCGGCGCCGAGGATTTATTTCTGCCCAAGACCGTCCACACCACGCGCGAGCTGCTGCGTTATCTGCGTGAGCGCGGCAAGGCCTGGGAAGAGGCCTTGCAGGACGACCAGCTCACTATCACGATCAACAAACAGTTTCTCGATCTGGATCACCCGATCACCGATCAGGACGAGATCGCGCTGATCTCCAAGGGTCTGGGGCGGCCCTAGCAATCGTCCCGATAATAGATAGGTAGGCGGGCGGCGTGGTCATGCGTCCATTGTCCGGCCTTGGAGCACCAACTTGGAAGCCTTCCTCATTTCCACCGGCATCGTCGCCCTTGCCGAAATCGGCGATAAGACGCAACTGCTGGCCTTCATCCTGGCCGCGAAATTCCGCAAACCGTGGCCGATCATCCTCGGCATTCTGGTCGCGACGCTCGCCAACCACAGCCTCGCCGGTGCGCTCGGCGCGTGGATCACCTCATTGATGGAACCGCGGACACTGCGTTGGGTGCTCGGCCTTTCCTTCGTCGCCATGGCGATCTGGACGCTGATCCCTGACGAGTTCGATGAGGATGACGCCCGGCTCGCGCGCTTCGGTGTATTCGGCACCACCCTGATCGCGTTCTTTCTCGCCGAGATGGGCGACAAGACCCAGGTTGCCACTGTCGCGCTGGCGGCTCAATATCAGGCGATCTTCGTGGTTGTCGCCGGCACAAGCCTGGGTATGCTGATCGCCAACGTACCGGCTGTATTGTTGGGCGATCGCATCGCCCAGCGCATGCCGGTGCGACTGGTGCACGGCATCGCCGCGGCGGTGTTCGCGCTACTCGGCATCGCCACATTGCTGGGGGCCGGAGAAAACCTGGGATTATGAATACACACTTGCAACATGATACGGAACGAAACAATGCACACACACAACTTATCCGACTGGACTCACGAACACGTCTTCGACGCGGGCAATCAGGCTGCCGAGCGCGGCACCCGCGCGGTGATGTGGATCACCGCCGCGATGATGGTCGTGGAGATCGCCGCCGGGTGGTGGTACAACTCCATGGCGCTGCTGGCCGACGGCTGGCACATGAGTTCGCACGCCGTGGCGATTGGCTTGAGCGCTTTCGCCTATGCGGCCGCGCGGCGTTATGCGCATGACCCGCGTTTTGCCTTCGGTACCTGGAAAATCGAAATCCTCGGCGGCTTCGCCAGCGCGATCTTCCTGCTCGGCGTCGCCGCGATGATGGTATACAGCTCGGTCGAACGCATCCTGGCGCCGCAACCGATTCATTATCAGGAAGCGATGATCGTCGCGGCGCTGGGTTTGGTCGTAAACATCGTCTGCGCGATGATCCTCGGCGGTGCGCATGACCATCACGACCACGATGAGCACTCTCATCACAATGCTCATGGCCACAGCCACGACCACAGCCATCATCACGATCATCACGACCTCAATCTGAAATCGGCCTATGTGCATGTCATCGCCGACGCCGCCACCTCGGTGCTTGCCATCGTCGCGCTGGCCGGCGGCTGGATGTACGGCTGGTCATGGCTCGATCCGGTTATGGGCATCGTCGGCGCCACGCTGGTCGCCGTGTGGGCCAAGGGCCTATTGATCGACACCGGCAAGGTGCTGCTCGACCGCGAAATGGATCACCCCGTCGTGGCCGAAATCCGCGAAGTCGTCGAAACCGGCCCGGATGACGAGGAGATCGTGCATAGCACGGTTGAGATTCAGCGGTGTTGCACTTGAAGCCCACTTGGCCGGGAACGGAGTCTCCATGCGGACACCTTCAGCCATCCCGTAGGTTGGGGTGAGCACAGCGAGCCCCAACAGAGCGGCATATGCGTTGGGGTTCGGCAACCCGCCTCACCTCAACCTACGAAACTTATCCACGTCCCGTTTGAGAAACCCCACCGCGTCGCCTATTATCCTCATCATCAGTTCTGTAGCCCGGATGCAGGCCGTCAGGCCGGAATCCGGGGTAAGCCGCGGCGCCCCGGATTCCGCTTCGCTCCATCCGGGCTACGTGTTGTCATGCGCTTATGTAAGCATCGACAGTTGCGATGGATGCCCCTGTAGCCAATAATCGGGGCCGACAACAACCGATAACAGCGCGTCCATGCCCCTTTCCTGGAACGAAATCAAATCCCGCGCCCTCGCCTTTTCCCGTGAATGGGCCGACGCTACCGACGAGGCCTCGGAGGGCAAACCGTTCTGGATCGCCTTCTTCGAAATCTTCGGCATCACCAACAAGCGCGTCGCCACCTTCGAGCACGCCGTCAAGAAATACGGTGGCGGCCAGGGCTTCGTCGATCTGTTCTGGCCGGGCGTGTTGCTGGTGGAACAGAAATCCCGCGGCAAGAGCCTGGACCGCGCCTTTGCGCAGGCGCTGGACTATTTCCCCGGCATCAAGGAGCGCGACCTGCCGCGCCACATCGTCGTATGCGACTTCGCGCACTTCCGGCTGCATGTCCTGGAAACCGGCGCCACCTATGAAATCCCGCTGAAGGATCTGCACAAGCACATCCGCCACTTCGGTTTCATCGCCGGTTACGAAGCGCAGGAGATCAAGCCGCAGAACCCGGTCAACATCAAAGCCGCCGAGCGCATGGGCAAGCTGCACGACGTGCTCAAGGCCGGTGGCTACACCGGCCATGCGCTGGAAGTGTTGCTAGTCCGGTTGTTATTTTGTCTGTTCGCCGACGACACCGGCATCTTCCAGCCCGCCTCGGCGCTGCGCATCTTCATCGAGGAGCGCACCAGCGAAGACGGCGCCGATCTTGGCCCCTGGCTGGCAAGGTTGTTCCAAGTTCTCAACACGCCCGAAGCCGCGCGCGGCGCCAACACCGACGAACAACTGGCCGCCTTTCCCTACGTCAACGGCAAGCTCTTCGAAGAGCCACTGCCCCTGGCCGATTTCACCTCGGCCATGCGCGAGGCGTTGTTGGATGCCTGCGCGCTCGACTGGAGCAGCATCAGTCCCGCCATTTTCGGCGCACTGTTCCAGTCCATCATGGACGACAAGGCGCGGCGCAACCTGGGCGCGCATTACACCAGCGAGGAAAACATCCTCAAGCTCATCAAGCCACTGTTCCTCGACGCGCTGTGGGCGCAGTTCGAGCGCGTGCGCAACAACAAGAACAAACTGTTCGAGTTTCACAAGACCCTGCGCACCCTCACCTTCTTCGATCCCGCCTGCGGCTGCGGCAACTTCCTGGTCATCAGCTACCGCGAACTGCGCCTGCTGGAACTGGACGTGCTGCGCGCCGCACACACTTCCGGACAGCAGGTGCTGGATATCCATCAGATGATCTCCGTGGACGTCGATCAGTTTCACGGCATCGAGATCGAAGAGTTCCCCGCGCAGATCGCCCAGGTCGCGCTGTGGCTCATCGACCATCAGATGAACCTCAAGGCCAGCGAGGAGTTCGGGATGTATTTCGCGCGCATCCCGCTCAAGACCAGCCCGCATATCGTGAACGGCAATGCCTTGCAGCTCGATTGGAACGAGGTACTGCCGGCGGAGCGGTGCCGGTATCTGTTGGGCAATCCGCCGTTCGTGGGCGCGAAGTTCATGGACGACGCTCAACGCGAAGACACTCGCGCCGTGTTCTCCGGCATCGACAATGCCGGGCTGCTGGATTTTGTCGCCGCGTGGTATGTGAAGGCAGCGCGCTACCTGCACACGCCCAGTCCATTCGAGACAAAAGCAACCATCAGCACGACGCGATGCGCCTTCGTCTCCACGAACTCCATCACCCAGGGCGAGCAAGTCGGCACGCTCTGGGGTTGGCTGCTGGCACAAGGCATACACATCCATTTCGCCCACCGCACCTTTCAGTGGAGCAATGAGGCGCGCGGCAAGGCCGCCGTGCACTGTGTCATCATCGGCTTTGGGCTGACGGATATGCCCGAGAAAACCATCTTCGAATATGAAGACATCCAGGGCGAACCCCACGCCGTGTCCGCCGCCAACATCAATCCCTATCTGGTGGATGCGCCCGATGTGGTGCTGCCGCGGCGCTCGCAACCAATCTGCGATGTGCCGGAGATCGGCATTGGCAACAAACCTATCGATGACGGTAACTACCTCTTCACCACGGAAGAGAAGGACGCATTTCTCGCCGTCGAACCCAAAGCCGCAAAGTGGTTCCGCCGTTGGATCGGTGCGATTGAATTCATCAACGGCTACGAACGCTGGTGCCTGTGGCTGGGGGATTGCCCTCCTGCCGAGTTGCGCGCAATGCCTGAGGCTATGAAGCGCGTCGAAGCAGTGCGCGCTTCTCGACTCGCAAGCAAAAGCGCCCCCACAAGGAAACTCGCAGAAACACCAACGCGGTTTCACGTAGAGAACATGCCAGATGCTCCCTATTTGGTATTGCCTGAGGTCTCATCTGAACGGCGGCCTTTCATTCCGTTCGGTTTTGAACAACCGACCACGCTATGCAGCAACCTAGTCAAGATCGCACCCCATGCCACGCTCTACCACTTCGGTATCCTCAGCTCGACAATGCACAACGCCTGGGTGCGCTACACCTGCGGACGTTTGAAAAGCGACTTCCGCTATTCATCCAGCATCGTCTACAACAACTTCCCTTGGCCCGATCATCCCAGCGACACGCAACGCCAAGCCATCGAAGCCGCCGCGCAGACTGTGCTGGATGCACGCGCGCAATTTCCCGACGCCTCGCTCGCCGATCTCTACGATCCGTTGAGCATGCCGCCCGCGCTGCTCAAGGCCCACCAGAAACTCGACGCCGCCGTGGACAAGGCCTACGGCAAGAGCGGCTTCAAATCCGACGCCGAGCGCGTCGCCTTCCTGTTCGACCTGTATCGCCAATACACCAGCCTGCTGCCGGCAGACGACAAACCCAAACGCGGCAAGCGCGCGAAGCGCAAGTAGGCATCACCGTGTCAGGTTTGAGAAACCTCACTGCGTCGCATATCATCTCCATCATTAACGACCACCGAACACAAACGGGAGGTTTATATGAAACTCAAACAAATCGAGGAGGAGTGGCTAGTGGAGGCACAACGTCGCGCGCGCGAACTCGATGCTGGGATTGTTCAACCTATTCAGGCAGACGAGGTCAGGCGCAAAGCGCGGGCGCTTTTGGAGATTGCTTCACTGCAATCGCAATGACGTGAAAAAGAATTTTTCTACAGGCTGCTAACTATCTGCTCAACTAGCGCCAACTACCCGCGCCGTAAAATTACTCAACACAAACTGCGGGGAGAATTAGGCGCCGGAGCCCGCGACGAGCACATGGGCAAAGCCCCAGGCTCTCTACGTCCGCAACGGCTTCGCGGGACGGCTAGTGGGCAGTGTAACCCATGAGAAGATCGACAACCAGATCGATGACCGCGAGGTCCAGCCGCATTCTCGTAAAGGCCTATCCGCAGCCTAGCCAGAAGCACGAGGAAACCGTCTGCTGCGCGGGCATCACGGAAGACTCACAGGATAGGTTGCCATCTGATATCGGAGATGTGTAAGAAAGACAGCGGAGCAACGTCATGGAACAGCTCATTTCACTCATCACCCTCGGTGTGCGCGATCTACATAAAAGCATCGCGTTCTTCGAGCGCCTGGGTTGGCAGCGCTCCGTCAAAGCCGCCGAAGGCGTTGCCTTCTTCCAGTGTGGCGGCATCGTCGTTTCGCTGTTTCCACTGACCGATCTCGCCAAGGATGCGGGTGTATCCGCCGAACGATCCGGCTTCGGTGGTTTCGCCGTCGCCTATAACACGCGCAGCCGCGAAGATGTCGATGTCATACTCGCCGAAGCGGCGGCGGCCGGCGCGGACATCGTCAAGCCCGCGCAGGATGTGTTCTGGGGCGGCTACTCGGGTTACTTCCGCGATCTGGATGGGCACTTGTGGGAGGTGGCCTGGAATCCGGGATTCCCGCTCGACGAGCGCGGAGCAATTCAGCTCCCGGATTGAGGCACTGAAATCAGACGCTCACGATGCCTCGTCGGCACCCTGCGCGACCTGCGCCGTGCAATGGCTCAACACCAATGTGGGCGGATTCATGGAGAAGATGAACGGTGCGGCCTGGCGCAAGGCGCTGAGGCCGAGGATCTGGCGGGTCTTGCCGGGAAACACGGCGGCTTCGACATCGCGCAAGGTGCAGGCGGCGCCGATGCGTACTTGGGCGATGCGGTATATCGGTACAGTCATGGTGGAACCGTCGGCGAGCACGCCGGAGAGTTCGCGGATATAAGTGGCGCCGCCGTTTCGTTGCAGGAGCGCGAGTGTCTCTTCGTTGATGGTCATGTAGCCGGAACCGGTGTCGACCATGAAATCGACCGGGCCGGCGCCGTGGATATCGCCATCGACGTAGTAGGTCGCGGCGCCCTTGTCGCGCATGGGAATATGGCTGTCGAACTCGGCGGCCACGGCTACGCCACCTGCCCATGCGGTCAGTAGCGCCACCCAGCCGAGGATTCGCTGCATACACCCCTCCGCCACACAGCGTGGCGCTCTCCCCCATCTCTTCGGCGGAAACGGCCAGAGCTTGATCCCTGCTTTAGAAAATCGTGTTTAACAGGCTGTTAGGCGTGGGCGGTCATATGCACGACTTGGCGGCGCGCACCCCATTGGCCGGGCTGGGCCTCGAACACACCGGCGAGCGGCGTGCCACAGGCCTTGCAGCGACCGTCGGCGGTGAGATTCCAATCGCTGAGCACGTACCAGTCGCGGCCGATCAACAGCCCACCGCATTTATGACAATAGGTGCTCTCGCCCTTGGCGTCGTGGACGTTGCCGGTGTAGGCATAACGCACGCCGTTGGCGAGCGCGATCTCGCGGGCGCGCGTCAGGGTCGCGGGCGGGGTGGGCGGTACGTCGAGCATTTTCCAATCCGGATGGAAAGCACTGAAATGCAACGGCACGTCCGGGCCGAGGTGTTCGACAACCCATTTGCTCAGCGACTCGATCTCGTCGCTGCCATCGTTGTGGCCGGGAATCAGCAAGGTGGTGATCTCGAACCACACCTTGGTTTCGTGCTTGAGGTATTCCAGCGTCTCCAGGACCGGCTGTAGATGCGCGCCGGTGAGTTTCCAATAGAAATCCTCGGTAAATGCCTTCAGATCGACATTCGCTGCGTCCATGTACTGGTAGAACTCCTTGCGCGGCTCGGCCGTGACATAGCCGGCGGTCACCGCCACCGATTTGATGCCACGTTCATGGCAAGCCTGCGCCACGTCGATGGCGTATTCGTGAAAGATCACCGGGTCGTTGTAGGTAAACGCAACGCTGCGGCAGTTCAACTCGGCGGCCACCCGGGCGATCTTTTCCGGCGAGGCCGCATCCGCCAGGGTGTCGATCTCGCGCGACTTGCTGATGTCCCAGTTCTGACAGAATTTGCAGGCCAGGTTACAGCCGGCGGTACCGAACGACAGCACCGGCGTACCGGGCAGGAAATGGTTCAGCGGTTTTTTCTCGATCGGGTCGATGCAATAACCGCTGGAACGCCCATACGTCGTCAGCACGATGGCGTTGTGCTGATTGGCGCGCACGAAACACAGGCCACGTTGATCTTCGTGCAACTTGCAGAATCGCGGGCACAAATCGCATTGCACCCGACCGTCGTCGAGTATGTGCCAGTATTTTGTGGGGACTACCGTGTTGGCCAACCGGTCATTTGTCATGGCGTGGACACCTACTCTGCTATTCTGTAGAAGTATAGGCGGCGCGCGGAAACTCAAGTCTTGATTTCCCCCGCTTGCGCTGCCATTTAATAATTATTGCAGTGCCTGTAGGTTGGGGTGAGCGAATGCGAGCCCCAACGATACATCCGGAGTGGATTTGTTGGGGTTCGGCACACAACGCCTCACCCCAACCTACGGGGCTTGATTTCTCACCGCCACGGTGCCATTAACTACTTACCGCATCACACAGGTATGTTGTCATGCACACCATCCGTCCACCGGCCGTAGCCGGGATGTTCTATCCCGCCGATGCCGGCGAGTTGCAAGCCCAGATAAACGACTTCCTGCGTCACGCAACGGCCACAAGCGTCGCCCCAGGCATCACCATCGACGCGCCGCCCAAGGCACTGATCGCGCCGCACGCCGGTTATGTGTATTCCGGACCAATCGCGGCGAGCGCTTACGCGCGCCTGCGGCCGCTGCGCGCGCAGATCACCCGCGTGGTGCTGCTCGGCCCCGCGCACCGGGTTGCGTTCCGCGGTTTGGCGGCCAGCAGCGCCCACGCCTTCCGCACGCCGTTGGGCGATATCCCTTTGGATACGGCTGCGCTCGCTGCATTGAACGCTCTGCCGCAGGTGCGGGTGCTCGACGACGCGCATGCGCTGGAACACAGCCTGGAAGTGCAACTGCCGTTTCTGCAAACGGTGCTGAATGCATTCACGCTGATACCGCTGGTGGTCGGCGATGCGAGTTATGCCGAGGTCGCCGCGGTCTTGGAGCAGGTCTGGGGCGGTCCAGAGACATTGATCGTCATCAGTTCCGATCTCAGCCATTATCACGATTACGCCACCGCGCGACGCATGGACACGGCCACCTCAAATGCCATCGAGGCATTGCAACCGGAACGCCTCGATTACGATCATGCCTGCGGCCGCACGCCGGTCGGCGGTCTGCTGACAGCGGCGCGCGCGCATGGCTTGCACGCGGAGATCGTCGATCTGCGCAATTCCGGCGACACCGCCGGACCGCGCGATCAAGTGGTCGGTTACGGTGCTTATGTCCTCCACTGACGTGACCTTGGATGCTGCCAGCCGTCAGCGGTTGCTGCAGATCGCGCACGATTCCATCGCGCATGGGTTGAAAAACGGCCGTCCATTGCCGATCGCGGCGCGCGATTATCCGGACGCCCTGCGCGTGCCGCGCGCGAGCTTCGTGACTTTGCATGAATACGGCGAACTGCGCGGCTGCATCGGCGCCTTGGAGGCACACCGGCCGCTGGTGGAGGATGTCGCGTACAATGCCTTCAATGCCGCGTTCCGTGATCTACGCTTCGTGCCACTGCGCAGTGAAGAGTTGCCACGCTTGGATATCCACATCTCGGTACTGAGTCCGCCGGCGCCGATATTATTTAGTGATGAAGCGGATCTACTCGCACAACTGCGCCCCGGCATCGACGGCCTGATCCTCACTGCGCCGGACCATCGCGGTACGTTTCTGCCCTCGGTGTGGGAATCGCTGCCGCGCGCCGAGGAATTTCTCCGCCACCTCAAATGCAAGGCGGGATTGCCAGCGGGCTATTGGTCGCCGGATATCAGAGTCGAACGCTATACCACCGAGGCGTTCTAGATTTGCAAGTTGATGCTTGGTAGGTTGGGCTGAGGCGATTTGTGCGGAACCCCAACACATCCGCCGCGGATGATCGTTGGGGTTCGCTTCGCTCATCCCAACCTACGATGGCTTCCTGTTACAGACAACGGCCCACCGATCCGGCTTTGCACGTCCGTCCATCGATCCAGATCGCATTGTCGAAACGCGTTTCCGCTAGCACGGCACCGTCCAAACGCGCCTCGCGTAAATCGGCAAAGGACAGATCGGCGCCGGCCAGGCGCGCGCCACGCAAATCCGCGGCACGCAACCCGGCACCGGTCATGCGTGCGTTGCTGAGATCGGCGTGGCGCAGGTCGGCGAGATTCAATAACGTGTAGGCGAGATCGCTGCCGATGAAATTGGCACCGACCAGCCGCGCGCCGGTCAGATCCATATTGCGCGCCTGAGCCGCACGCAGGTTGGCCTGCTCGGCTTCCAGCCCCGGCATCTTGCAGTTGTTCCAATTCACCTGTGGCGCGGCCGGTGCACTGCAATCGGGGTGGTCGTCGGGCGCATCGGGCGTGAACACGATGAACACCAGCGCCAACATGCAGATGATGGCCAACACAATCTTGCATTGCGGGCCGCATGGGCCTGTATCGGCAACTAAGCCGGCATCCAATACGCCGCGGCGGATCTCGCGGTGCCGCACGGTCTCGACCTCTTCGTCCTGACGCCGATCGCTGTCGCGGCGGCGTTCGCCAGTGTCCGCGCGCATGCGTTCGCTGCCCAGCCGGCGTTCGTTACCGCGGCGTTCGTCGGCGCGGATGCGCGCCTCCTGCAAACGCTGCCGCGCCTCTTCCGTGTCGACATGCTTCATGATGTCCGGAATCAGCTGCGGCAGGTCACGCACCGGCGTCCAGGATTCCCGGTCGGTGCTCAGCTCGTCATCTTCGCGAATTCGTCCGAGCAGGATGTATTGGCTGATCTGCGCCTGTGGAAACGGGCCGCGCACATACCCGTCGCGGCGCATGCACCACAGATGTTCCTTGGACTCAGTCATCACGCATCCTCGTTCGCTTTGCCCTATGTGCCCCATGTGCGGTACAAAGGGAGCCATGGTTATGAACACTCCACCCACCGGGCCGACGACCGGACCGATGGCACCCCTGCTTGCCACCACGCCGGTGGCGCGTAGCGAGCCGCTGGCGACCTGGCGTGTCGGGCAGATATTAGCCGCCACGGTGACCGCCAACCCGCAACCCGGCGTGGCCGACCTGCGCATCGGCAGCCTGCTGGTCAAGGCGCAGACCGGTGAGCTGAGCCTGTCACCGGGCCAGAACTTGCGCCTGGAGGTCGCCAGCCTCAAGGAAATGCCGGTCCTGAAACTGCTCGGCCTGATGCAACAGAATCCCGTGCAACAGGTGCTACGCGATGTGCTGCCACGGCAGCAACCGCTGCCGCTGTTGTTCACAGCGCTGGCGCGTCTGATCACGCCGGCCACACCGTCACCGACGCCACGCAGCCCGAGCATAGCGCCCGAGATCGTCCGACTGGCCCAGGAGCTGCTCGCCAAACTTCCGGACACCGCGCGCGCGTCCACGGCCGACGGATTGCGTCAGGCCATTCGCGACAGCGGTCTGTTTCTCGAATCCAAACTGGCGCAATCGGCCGCGCAACCGCAATCGCCCAGTGCGAAACCGCCGTGGCTTACCGAGTGGCCTGCCAAGCGGCTTACCGAGCGCCGGGCCGAGTGCCGGCGCGCCCGCAACGTCCGCATTGCCCACGCCCCCACTGCCCGCGGCGCTGGCGACCGCCCTGGCGGCGGCGACAACCGCCACAACCGCCGCACGTCTGCCCGCGGGGGCGATGATCGACCCCAGCGCGCCGCTGCAACGCGGTTTGCCGCCGTTGCCGCCGTCGCAAGTGGCACAGCTCGTCAAAGGTCAGGAACTCGTCTACTCGCTGAATGAACTGCAACGCTTCGCGGAAGGTGCGTTGGCGCGGGTGCAATTGCACCAATTGTCGTCGTTGCCCCAGATGTCCCAGGAACGCGCGCCGTTGCCGGAATGGCTGATCGAATTGCCGATACGCCGCGACACCGAAACCGACGTCTGGAGTCTGCGTATCGGCCGCGATGCGGAACACGAGCGCGATGCGCCCGCCGACGCCGGCCCGGTCTGGTCGGTAATGCTAGCCTTCGATCTGCCCGGCATCGGCCCGATGCAGAGTCGCATCACCCTGCGCGGCGATCGGATCACCGCGCAATTTTTCAGCCAGACCCAGGGCGTGCTACCGCTGGTTGCGGAACACCTGCCGCTGTTGCAGGCACGTTTGCACCACGCCGGCCTGCGGGTAGAGGAACTCACCTGTCATCACGGCGAGATCCCCAAGCCGAAACCACCGCCACAGACACGCATTCTGGACGAACACGCATGAGTGACGCCGACAACACATCGCCGTCACCCAAGCGCGAACTGGCCGTCGCCCTCAAATACGATGGCACGAATGCCCCGCGCGTCACTGCCAAGGGCACCGGCCAGACCGCCGAACGCATCGTCGAACTGGCCATGGAACACAATATCCCCATGCAGGAAAACGCCCTCATGGCGCAGACCTTGTCGCAACTGGAATTGAACGAGGAGATCCCGCCGGCGCTGTATCTTGCCGTCGCGGAGATTATCGCGTTTGCGTATTACTTGTCGGGGAAGGCGCCGGGACGCTAGGAACGTTGTAGGGTTCAATGAACACAGCGAATTGCACCGGATGGGTTGATGGGGAAAACATCCGATGCTAGATGCTAGCCGGCATGCTCCGCCGGTGGCGTTAATCGCGAAGCCGACTTGCGCAGCTCGGAGGCGGCGCGATTAACGCCACCGGCGGAGTGCGGAGCGTCACGCAACACGCGGAGTATTCAGATGTAAGCCCACTCTCACCGGCTGCCGGCGGGTCGATCCCTGCAACCGACTTGCGCAGCTCGGAGGTAGCAGGGATCGACGCGTCGGCAGCCCTGCGCGCCACATAAGGATTGGCGGGGAAAACATGCGGCGCAATTCGCTTTGCTCATTGCGTCCTAGGGGTGGGTATTCAGCTTGCCTTCGCCACGCCATGCAGCATGGCGATCAATTCGGCTTCGCCGCGGGTGAGACCGCAGTTGGCGATGAGTTCGGTGACATCGGCGCCGTGCTGCACCATTTGAATGGCCTGGGTGTAGGGACGGTCGCCAGAGGTACGCATTTCGATCTGATCCTGGCGTTCGATCAAGCGGCGCACCTGCTGTTCGAGTCGCACCAGATGATCGCCGGCACCGACCGAGGCCTTGCACATCGCGGCGAAATCGTCGCGCTGGCGCAGTGTCTGATCCTCGCGCGAGCGCAGTTGTGCGCGCAGGCGGCGAATCACGACGAATTGATAGATCTGTCCCACGGACAGAACAATCACCAAAGTACTGAGTATGCCGATAACCGGGTCTATCATCGTCTGCTCATCCGTGTTTCACGCGTAGTCGTCGATATGCGCTTGGTCGTCTTCATCGTCTTCGTGCCGCCGCGGATCGTGTTCCGCATCGTGCTCCCGGCGTGGGCGTTTCGGCAACGGCTTACGCTCGTGGACGCGCTCACCGGGCCGAACCGGGGCGAGTGGCTGTGGAAACTTGATATCCCACGATCCGACCATCGCATCTTGAGGGAACTACATGGAGCCAAGCTCCGCCCATTCCTCGTCGTTCAAGAGTTTGTTGAGATCCACCAGGATCAGTAACTGGCCGTCGCGGCTGGCGACGCCTTGGATGTATTTGGAACTTTCGTCGTTGCCCACGCTCGGCGCCGATTCGATCTCGGAGGTGCGCAGGTCGACCACTTCGGCGACGGCATCCACCAGAATGCCCACCACCATTTTGTCCGCCTCGATGATGACGATGCGGGTGGAGTCTTCCATGTCTTTCGCGCCCAGGCCCAGGCGTTCGCGGGTATCGACGACCGTGACCACGTTGCCACGCAGGTTGATGATGCCCAACACATAATGCGGTGCACCCGGGACCGGCGCGATTTCCGTGACCCGCAGGACTTCCTGTACCTGCATCACGTTAATGCCGTAGACCTCTTCTTCCAGGCGGAAGGTCACATACCGCAGGACGGAATCGTTGGTCGCTTGTGCCGATTGATTCATGGCTCGCCTCGCTGTTCAAACACCCGGTGGAAAAGCCGGGTACCGGGAACGGTCGTCAAATAACGGGCGGCCGTTCGTTCTTATAGGGTTCAAAAGCATTAACTGTGCCAGCAGTCGGGCTTATCCGATCGCCAGCTCCTCGTTTTCCAGCATATCGGTGCCGGGCATATCGGTCCCAAGCATCTGGGCAAAAACGTCCGCATCGATGAGGGCGCACATCTGTTCGATGACCGTACCGGCCAACCAGGGCCGGTTGCCGGAACGGCCCCGCCATTTCACTGCCGTCGGCGCGAGCGTCACGACCTCGGCGATATCGTCGCAGACCAAGCCCCAGCGCCCCGCGCCGATCAGGATGACCTTGCCGAAACCACCGCTGGCGACGTGGCCAATCACCTTAGCGACATCGATGAGCCGAACCTGTTGCCCCTGGTATTCGCGCAAGCCCAAAAACCAGGGCTGATGACCGGGCAGGGTGGTCACGGCAGCGGCGTCCCATGGCAATACGCCATTGAGTTTGGCCAGCGGCAGCGCCAACGTCAGGCCGGCGACGTGAAACAGCAGCGATTGGAATTCACCGACCGCCCAGTCCGGATACGGATTCGCCTCGACCGGCGCAACGGCGGCGCGTGGTTCCGGAACTGCCGCTGGCGCTGGAACCGCCGCTGGCGCAGGCAACTCGATGGGCGTGATCGCCGCTACTGTCGGTTCCGCAACCGGCGCGGGCTCCGCGTAGGCTTCGACCGTTTCCTCGGGTGGTTTCAACAAGGCTTGCAGATACGCGCCCAGCGCCAACTGCTGATCGAGCATGATCAGTTGCGCGTTGCGTTGTTCGGTCTGAACACGGGAGTCGTTCATGCCCAGGCCTGTCCATCCAGCGGCTGTTCGCTGAACGGAGACGCACCGATCGTCGGCTGCGGCGCCCGTCCCAGGAGATGATCCAGCAGCGCCAGATACGCCAGCGCGCCACGCGCGCGCGGCTGCCACAGCGACAGCGGCCGGCCCAGCTTGCTGGCCTCGCGGAATTGGGTGTCGACCGGAATCACCTCCAACCACATCTCGTCGCCATGGCGCTCGTGCAATACCTGCAAGGCATCGACCGAGGCGCGGGTGCGACGATCGTACATCGTCGGCACGATCACCCGTGGCACCTCGCCGCCGCGCGCGCGACTGATCATCTTCAAGGTATGCAGCATGCGCTCCAAACCCTTGAGCGCGAGGAATTCGCATTGCACCGGGATCAGCAGGCGATGGCAGGCGGCCAGGGCATTCACCATCAGCACACCCAGCATGGGCGGGCAATCGATGAGCACATGATCGAAATGCGGCTTGAGATCGTTGAGCGTCTGCACCAACACCAGGCCCATGCCATCCTGGGCACCGAGCTGGCGATCCAACGTGGCCAAGGCCGTCGCGGCCGGCAACAAGGTGAGATTTTCAAACGCGGTCGCGCGCAGCACATCGCGGTAATGCGTGCGCGGTCGGCGGTCGGCGCGGTCCTTGAACAGGGTGTATACCGAGACGTCGATCGTGTCGGGATCGAGACCGAAATACGTTGTCAACGATCCATGCGGGTCCAGATCGACCAGCAGGATGCGTTGTCCCTCGGCGGCCAACTGACCTGCGAGTGTGACGGCCGTGGTGGTCTTGCCCACCCCGCCCTTTTGATTGGCGACAGCCCAGATGTTCATGGCGCGACACCGCCTACGCCGATATCCTGCGGTGCGGGTGCGGCGGGACTGATGAATGGATCGTCCCCCGGCGCGGGCGGTGGCGATGCGGGTGCGGGTGCGATCAATGCGTCGTTCGTATCCGGCACTTTCGCTGCCGGTGATTCGGGTAATTCATTCGGCGCCCGCGCCCAACGCGGGTCCTCGCCCGGCATGATGACCAGAATCACACGGCGGTTCTTGGCACGACCTTCGGCGGTGTCGTTGTCCGCCACCGACTTGAATTCGCCGTAGCCGATGGCCGCCATGCGCCCCGGTTCCACGCCGGTCTGCATGAACAGATGCACCACACTCGCCGCGCGTGCCGCGGAGAGTTCCCAGTTGGACAGGAACGCGATCGAGTGGATGGGTATGTTGTCGGTGAAGCCCTCGACATGGATCGGGTTGGGGAACGGCGCCACGATCTTTGCCAACTCCTCCAGCATGGGATAGGCGGCCGGTGTCAGCCGCGCGCTGCCGCTCGGAAACAGAATGCTGGATTTGATCTCCACTTCCAGCCAACGCTCGTCGCGCCGCACTTTGATGAGATCGTCCTTGATCATTCCACCCAGTGCCGCGGTGATCTTGTCGGCAATCTCGCCCATCTTGGGATCGGCGAAGGTCGGCGGATCGAGCGGCTTGAGCTTGTCGCCTTCGCGCTTGTTCTTTTCCCTCTCGGCCGGATTCTTGTCCTGCGCATCCGCAGATTTCTGTTCCTGCATCGGTACCGGTACCGGCAATGCGATCAGCGACTGCGAACCCGGAATCGGCAGTTCGCCCTGGGCATGCGCGGGCGCCTCCTCGCCGACTTGTATCGGCGTCATGCTGTGCGGCTGTTGACGAAAGGCCGACGTCAGGGAATCGGATAGAACGCGGTATTTGCCTTCGTTGACCGAGGATACCGAATACATGACCACGAAGAACGCGAACAACAAGGTGATGAAGTCGGCGTAGGACACCAGCCAGCGCTCGTGATTCTCGTGTTCTTCATGCTTGTGTTTGCGAGCCATGGCGGCGTCAATGCAGATAGCCGTTGAGCTTGGTTTCGATGTTGCGCGGATTCTCACCCTCGGCGATCGACACCACGCCCTCCAGCACCATTTCCCGGAAGCGGGTCTGAATTTGAACCTGGCCCTTGAGTTTGGTGGCGATGGGCAGGAAGAACAGGTTCGCCAGACCCACGCCGTAAATGGTCGCGACGAAGGCCACGGCGATACCGGCGCCGAGCATGCTCGGATCGGCGAGGTTATTCATCACATGAATGAGGCCCATCACCGCGCCGATAATGCCGATGGTCGGCGAATAACCGCCCATGCCCTCGTACACCTTCGATGCCTGTACGTCGCGGTATTCCTGCGCTTCAAGATCGACTTCCATGATGCCGCGGATAGCTTCGGGCTCGTTACCGTCGACCAACAACTGCAAGCCCTTGCGGGCGAACAGATCGGTTTCTTCCTCGGCCAGACTCTCCAGACCCAACAGGCCTTCACGCCGGCGATGGCCTCCTGCGGCGACTGCTTGGGCGGCACGAACACCCAGGACGTAATCTGCATGGCGCGTTTGAAGGTGGCCAGCGGCACCTGGATCATGATCGCACCCAGGGTTCCGCCGCCGACGATGATGAAGGCAGTCAACTGAATCAGCGAACTGGTATGTCCGCCTTCCATGATATTGCCGCCGAGAATCGCACCGAGAGCGACGATGACACCGGCAATCGAGAGGATGTCCATTCCGGTGATTCCTTAAACCGACTTCGCCAGTTCCCGACCGATATCGCCCAGCGGCAGCACCTGATCGGCAAGGTTGGCTTCCACGACGGCACCGGGCATACCAAAAATCACACAGGTCGCTTCGTCCTGCGCCCAGACGGTGGCGCCGCCTTTCTTCAACGCACGCGCGCCCTCGCGACCGTCGGCGCCCATGCCGGTCATCACAATCGACAACACTTTACCCGGGAAAACCTCGGCCGCCGAGGCAAAGGCCAGATCGACACTGGGCTTGTAATGGAGACTGGCATCACCATCATAGATACGCACCAGCACTTTACCGCCGCGATCGACCAGCCCCATCTGCCGTCCGCCGGGTGCCAGATACGCGGTTCCTTTTTCGATCATCTCGCCGTCTTCGGCCTCTTTCACGCGGATCTGGCATTGCTGATTCAGGCGCTGCGCGAAGGCCGGCGTGAATGTCGACGGCATATGCTGGATCAGCAGAATCGGCAACGGGAAGGTGGCCGGCAATTGCGTCAGCACCTGTTGCAACGCGACCGGCCCGCCGGTGGAGCTACCGATGGTGACCAAACGGAAATCGCCGCGCCGTGCCGCCGCAACAGGACGCCGCGCCGACGCGGCCGCCGGCGTTGCCGTACGCGTGCCCGTGGCGGTTGTCGTCACAGTCGGTTTGGGGCCGAGACCGCGCGCACCGATCTGGCGGACGCGCGCGCGCAGTATGCGCTTGGCCTCTTCACGATCCTGGGAAAATTCGTCGAAGCGCTTGGGCAGAAAATCCAGCGCGCCCGCGTCCAGCGCATCCAGCGTGGCCTGGGCGCCTTCGTAAGACAGCGAGGAAAACATCAGCACCGGCGTCGGCTGTAATTTCATGATGCGCTTCACCGCCGTGATGCCGTCCATCACCGGCATTTCGATATCCATGGTCACGACGTCCGGCTTGAGTTCCATGACTTTCTGGATGGCCTCCCTGCCATTGGCCGCCGTGCCGACGACCGTGATATGGTCGTCCGCATCCAGAATTTCTACGATACGGCGGCGGAAAAACCCCGAGTCGTCGACCACCAATACTCGGACCACGTCAGTCTGTCCTTATGTCTCTGAGTGTAAACAAGCCCCGTGACGTAGGGGCCTCTGTGTATGTGTCCCGTACGCCGGCATTACATGCGACGGGCGTATTTCTTCATCAGACTGGGTACGTCGAGGATCAGCGCGATACGCCCGTTACCGGTGATCGTCGCGCCGGCGAAGCCCGGCATGCCTTGCAACATCGCGCCCAGCGGCTTGATGACGACTTCCTCTTGACCAATCAACTGATCGACCACGAAACCGACCTTCTGATTGGCGACTTGCACCATCACCACATGGCCGCCGCCTTTGCCCGCGCTGGCGACATGGCTGTCGCGCACCAACCATTTGCGCAGATAGAACAGTGGCAACGCCTTGTTGCGCACCATCACGGTCAATTGGCCATCGACGACATTGGTGCGGTTATGATCCAGATCGAAAATCTCGCTGACGCTGGCCAGCGGCAACGCGAACGGCTGATTGCCCAACACCACCATCAGTGTCGGCATGATCGCGAGTGTCAGCGGCACGCGGATGGACAGCCGTGAACCTCTACCCTTCTTCGAATCGATGTCGACACTGCCGTTGAGCTGGGCGATGCGGGTCTTGACCACATCCATGCCCACACCGCGTCCGGAGATATCCGAGATCTCGGTCTTGGTGGAGAAGCCGGCGTGGAAGATCAGGTTGTAGCAATCCTTTTCATCCAAGCGCGCGGCGCTCTCTTCATCCATGATGCCCTTCTCGACCGCCTTGCGCCGCAGCACCTCCGGGTCCATGCCTTTACCATCGTCTTCGATGGACAGCAGGATGTGATCGCCTTCCTGCTCGGCGGCCAGAATCACGGTACCGACGCGCGATTTACCGGCGCGCTCGCGTTCATCGGGCATCTCGATGCCGTGGTCCACGGCATTGCGCACCAGATGCACCAACGGATCGGCCAGCGCCTCGACCAGATTCTTGTCGAGATCGGTCTCCTCGCCCTGCATTTCCAGATTCACTTCCTTGTTGAGCGCGCGCGCGAGATCGCGCACCACGCGCGGGAAGCGACCGAAAACTTTCTTTATCGGCTGCATCCGCGTCTTCATCACCGCCATTTGCAGATCGGCGGTGACGACATCCAGATTGCCCACGGCCTTGGCGACATCGCCATCGCCCATGCTCGCCTTGAGCGTCGCCAGGCGATTGCGCACCAGCACCAATT
>JACRMO010000006.1 GCA_016214925.1 Gammaproteobacteria bacterium | reverse complement strand
GACGCACTACGCGCTGACCACTTCCAACTCCGCAGTCTCCCGCTGCCGTTCCTCCTGCTGCAAGTCCCACAGCCGACTGTATACGCCGCCCTGCGCGAGCAACGCCTGATGCGTGCCGCGTTCGACGATGCGGCCTTGTTCCATGACCAGGATCGTATCGGCGTCGATGACGGTCGATAAACGGTGTGCGATGACCAGGGTGGTGTGATTGGCCGCGACCGCGCGCAGTGCTTCGAGAATGGTCTGTTCTGAATGCGAATCGAGACTGGAGGTCGCTTCATCGAACACCAGGATGCGCGGGTTCTTGAGGATGGCGCGGGCGATGGCGACGCGTTGCTTTTCGCCGCCGGAGAGTTTCAGGCCGCGTTCGCCGACCACGCTGTCGTAGCCTTTGGGCAGGCTGCGGATGAAGGTGTGGATGTTGGCGAGTTGGGCGGCGCGTTCGACTTCGGCGCGGGTGGCGTCGGGGCGTGCGTAGGCGATGTTGTAGTAGAGCGTGTCGTTGAACAGCACGGTGTCTTGCGGGACGATGCCGATGGCCGCGCGCAGACTGTCTTGGGTTACCGCGCGCAGATCCTGGCCGTTGATGAGGATGCGGCCGCCGCTGACGTCGTAGAAACGGAACAGCAAGCGCGCCAGCGTGGATTTGCCCGCGCCGCTGGGACCGACCACGGCGACTTTGTGGCCGGCGGGGATGGTGAAACTGATTTCATGCAGAATCGGCCGCTCGGCGTCGTAGGCGAACGCCACTTGTTCGAAACGCACCTCGCCGGTGCCGACGTTCAACGGCTGCGCATCCGTGCGGTCGACGATCTCCGGTTGTTTCTCCAGCACGTCGAACATCAGGCGCATGTCGGTGATGGCGTGCTTGAGTTGGCTGTAGACCACGCCGAGGAAGTTCAGCGGGATGAACAGTTGCAGCAGGAAGGCGTTGACCAGCACCAGATCGCCGAGGCTCATCTGCTTTGCAACCACGCCCTGCGCGGCGAGGATCATCACCAGGGTCACGCCCACGGCGATGATGGCCGACTGGCCGACGTTGAGCGCGGCCAGCGAGGTCTGGCTTTTCACCGCCGCGTCTTCCCAGACGTGCAACGTCTCGTTGTAGCGGCGCAGTTCGTGCCGTTCGTTGCCGAAGTATTTCACTGTCTCGTAATTGATGAGACTGTCGACCGCCTGGGTGTTGCCCTGCGAATCCATGGCGTTCATGGTGACGCGGTATTGCATGCGCCAATCGGTGATGAGCAACGTGAAGGCGATATAGATAATCACAGAACCGAAGGTGACGATGGCGAACCAGGGGTTGTACTTGCCGAGCAGGATGCCGGCGATCATCACGACCTCGACCAGTGTCGGCAGGATGCTGAACACCATGTAGTTGAGCAGCGAGCTGACGCTGCGCGTGCCGCGGTCGATGTCGCGCGACACACCGCCGGTCTTGCGCTCCAGGTGATAGCGCAACGACAGTTGGTGCAGGTGTTCCAATACGCGCACCGACACGCTGCGCACGGCGCCGTGGCGCACACGCGCGAACACCGCATCGCGCAGTTCGTTGAACAGCGAACTGCCCAGACGCAGCGCGCCGTAGCCGAGCAACAACGCCAACGGCAACGTTAGCAGTTCGGTGTGGGTGTTGGCATCCAGGCTGTCGACGATGCCCTTGAGGACGAGCGGGATGCCGACATTGGCCGCCTTGGACAGGATCAGGAAGGCCAGTGCCAACACCACCCGGCCGCGATAATCCCACAGGAACGGCATCAGCGACCGCAGGGTGCGCACATCGCTGGGGCGGGTGTTGGGCAGTTCGGTGGGGTGGATGTAGTGGCGCATGGTTTCAGTCGTTGTGAGCGAGGCGTCATTGTCACAAAATGCCGGAGCGGAGGGAAATCGGCGCTACAGAGAGCGAAAATCTCCGCCGCTATGCAAGGTGTTGATATGACGATGGCGATAGACGAGGCGATACGCTATGAAACCGACCCTTGAGGAACTGCACCAGGCCCTGACCGAGGCGCAGCGGCTGCGTGCGGCCGGCGAGGATACGCAGCATCTGGCCAAGACCGTGCTCTACCAGCAAGAGCGCCTGCGCTATCTGGAGGACGTGTACCTGCGGGCGGAGCGGCTGGTGCAGTTCGGGCTGGACGAGCACGAACATGCCCTGTTGGTCAAAGCCCTGGACGCAGCGCGGCGGGCCGAGGAAGCGGCCAGCAAATCCGCGGAAACCCTGGGTCTGGGCTGAGCCGTCCTTGACTTTTAAAGGTGCCGCCCGCATGTTTCCCGGCAACTCGCACCTGTCATGGTGCCCTTGTTTTGGCTTTGGAAGGTGAAGTTATGCCCATTTATGAGTATCAGTGTGGTGGTTGTGGACATGCCCTGGAATCCCTGCAAAAGCTCAGCGACCCGCCGCTGACCGACTGCCCGGAGTGCGGCAAGCCCACGTTGCAAAAGCAGATTTCCGCATCCGGGTTCTGGTGGCTCGTCTGGCGGTGGCCATAGCTGTGGCGGCGGTGGCTGCGGGGCGTGTTCCTGAACCGACCATGATGCCGTAGCCCGGATGGAGCGATAGCGCAATCCGGGGGAATGCCCCGAACACCCGGATTCCGGCCCCCCCAGGGTCCTGCATCCGGGCTACGTTATGTCCTCTTTGACGCGGTAGTTCGGTTGCCCGTCCCGCCCCGACCCCGTACCATTCCCCACCTTCTTAAATCCCGCGCCCGGAGGCTTTGCGGCCATGAGTTCGATGCGTACCCCCATGCGTACCCACTATTGCGGGGAGCTGAACGAATCCCACATCGATGACGAAGTCCGCATCTGCGGCTGGGTGCATCGCCGGCGCGACCATGGCGGCGTGATCTTCATCGATCTGCGTGACCGCGAGGGTCTGGTGCAGGTCGTGTTCGATCCGGACGCCCCGGAGTCTTTCTCGGTCGCCGAGCGCGTGCGCAACGAATATGTGTTGCAGGTGTGCGGCCGAGTGCGCCGCCGTCCGGCCGGGACTGAAAACCCCAACATGATCACCGGGCAGATCGAACTGTTGGGCAACCGGATCGAGATTCTCAACGCCGCCGAGACGCCGCCGTTCCAGATCGACGAGGACGACATCGGCGAGGAACTGCGCCTGCGTTATCGCTATATCGATCTGCGCCGGCCGGTCATGCAGCAGCGCATGCAGTTGCGCGCGCGCATCGCCCGCCAGTTGCGCCGTTTCCTCGACGACCGTGGTTTCCTGGATATCGAAACGCCGATCCTCACCAAGACCACGCCCGAGGGTGCGCGCGACTATCTGGTGCCGAGCCGCACCCATCCCGGCGAATTCTTCGCCCTGCCGCAGTCGCCGCAGCTGTTCAAACAGCTGCTGATGATGAGCGGCATGGACCGCTATTATCAGATCGTGCGCTGCTTCCGCGACGAGGATCTGCGCGCCGACCGTCAACCCGAATTCACTCAGCTCGAAAGACCTGTGCGCCGACCGTCAGCCGGAATTCACCCAGCTCGATATCGAGACCTCGTTCCTGAACGAAGACGAGATCATGGGTCTGATGGAAGAGATGATCCGCGAACTGTTCGCGCAGACGCTGGACGTCACCCTGCCCACGCCGTTCCCGCGCATGACCTATGCCGAGGCCATGCGTCGCTATGGCGTCGACAAGCCGGATCTGCGTATCCCGCTGGAACTGGTCGATGTCGCCGATCTCATGCAGGACGTGGAATTCAAGGTGTTCGCCGCGCCGGCCAAAGATCCGAAGGGCCGCGTCACCGCGCTGCGTCTGCCGAACGGTGGCACGTTGTCGCGCAAAGAGATCGACGATTACACGCAATACGTCAGCAAGTACGGCGCCAAGGGTCTCGCTTATATTAAGGTGAACGAACTGGCCAAGGGCCGCGATGGTCTGCAATCGCCGATCCTGAAATTCCTGCCGGACGCGACGGTGCAGGGCATTCTGGAGCGCACCGCTGCGGCCGACGGCGATCTGATTTTCTTCGGCGCCGATTCCGCGAAAGTCGTCAGCGAGGCGCTGGGCGCGCTGCGTATCAAGCTTGGTCACGATCTCAATCTGCTGACCAGCGCGTGGCAGCCATTGTGGGTGGTCGACTTCCCGATGTTCGAGTGGGACGACAAGGAAAACCGCTGGGCCGCGTTGCACCATCCGTTCACCGCGCCGAACATCGACGATGCCCAAGCGCTGCGCGACAACACCGGCGCAGCGCTGTCGCGCGCCTACGATATGGTGCTCAACGGCACGGAACTCGGCGGTGGCTCGGTGCGTATCCATCGCGAAGACATGCAAGCTGCGGTGTTCGAACTGCTTGGCATCGGTCACGACGAGGCGCGCGAGAAATTCGGCTTCCTGCTCGACGCGCTCAAATACGGCTGCCCGCCGCACGGCGGTCTCGCCTTCGGTCTCGACCGCCTGGTGATGCTGATGGTCGGCGCATCGTCCATCCGCGATGTCATGGCCTTCCCCAAGACCCAGACCGCCGCGTGCATGTTGACCAACGCGCCGTCGCCGGCCGGCGAGAAGCAGTTGCGCGAACTGGGTATCCGCTTGAGGGCGAAGGCGGCGGAATAGCAGGGCGTTGCTGCTGTGATGGTTGCAAGGCGCGTGAAGGAAAGTTCAATCATTGCCAAATCGTAAGTTCCCTCTCCCTTTGGGAGAGG
>JACRMO010000005.1 GCA_016214925.1 Gammaproteobacteria bacterium | reverse complement strand
AGGATGCCGTTGTCGGTGGCGACGATGAACATGGAATTGGGTAGATCGTGCGCGGCCTTGATCAACTGCGTGGTGGAGCCGACCACATCGGCGAGCGCAATCACCGGCTCCGGCGATTCCGGATGCACCAGCACGGCGGCCTCGGGATGCTGCTTCATCAGCGCCTTCAATGCCTCGGCCTTGAACGCCTCGTGCACCACGCAGCCGCCTTTCCACAGCAGCATGTCGGCGCCCGAGACTTCCTGTACATAACGACCCAAGTGGATGTCCGGGGCCCAGATGAGTTTCTCGCCACGCTTGGCCAGATATTTGGCGACATCGACCGCGATGCTCGAGGTCACCACCCAATCGGCGCGCGCCTTCACGGCGGCGCTGGTGTTGGCATAGACGACCACGGTGCGCTCGGGATGCGCATCGCAGAAGGGAATGAAATCCTCGGCCGGGCAACTCAAGTCCAGCGAACACTCGGCTTTGAGCGTGGGCATGAGCACGCGTTTTTCCGGATTGAGGATCTTGGCGGTCTCGCCCATGAAGCGCACACCCGCGACCACGAGTGTCGTTGCGGGGTGCTGGTTGCCGAAACGCGCCATGTCCAATGAGTCGGAGACATAGCCGCCGGTTTCGTCGGCGATGCGTTGCAGGTCTTCATGCGTGTAGTAATGCGCGACCAGCACGGCGTCTTGCTCGACGAGCAGACGTTTGATGCGCGCAATGAGTTCGTCGCGTTCGCCGGGCGCGTACTCGGGCTCCGGCGTGCTGCCGGGTAGCGGGAACTGCTGCGGGCGCGGTGCCGGTACGCTGTTTTGCTCGCGGGGTACTGCCGTCATCGATGTCTCCTGGCCCCGGCTGTGCTCAGTCTGGGTTCGGCCATTCTACTGCGGATCAATGTCCGGGACACCCGGGCGTGCAGCGGATTTCCAGACACTGCGGCGTGTTTTTGCACAAACTGCTAGAGTGGGCGCAGCCGGCCGGATCACACATAACAGCATGCCGGAATCAGCGAGGAGGATTTCATGCGGAAAACCACGCGCAGCGCGCTTGCGGCTTGTGTCGCACTTGTGCTGGTTGCACCTCGGACCCACGCGGTCAATTGGCTCGCCCTCCAGGGCACCGAACCGGCCGGCAGCACGACACGCGTCAGGCTCTGGGGGTTCGTGCAGCCGGAGTTTCAGTCCAGCGATGGCACGCCGCTCACGGCCGGCGCCTTTGCCGGTCAACCGGCGAGTTTCAATCAGGTCGCGCCCGGACTCGACGAGCATGCGGAATTCCTGATCCGGCGCGCACGCCTGGGTCTGCGCGGTCATGTGTTGCCCCAGGACGGCATGCTCGATTATTTTCTGCTGCTCGAAGCCGGTGACAACGGTATCACCCGCTATACCGGCGGACGCATCAAGTTCACCGATGCCAGCGTCACGTTGAATCATCTCCCTGGTGCGCGCATCCGCCTCGGCCAGTTCAAATATCCCGGCGCCGAAGAAGGCCTGATGGCGATCCAGTCCTACGACTACATCAATTTCAGCAATGCAACCAATTTTTTGCTGCAAGAGCGCTTCTTCGACAGCGACGGCTCGATCAACAGTCTGGATGAGGACGCCCCCAACGGCGCCGTCGGCGCCTTCCGCGATATCGGTGTGCAACTGTTCGATGCGTTCATGGCTGGCGCCTGGGAACACAGTTATGCCGCCATGCTCGGCAACGGCAACGGCCTCCTGCGTGGCGACGACAACAGTTCCAAGGACGTGTATCTGTACTGGGCTTCGGAGCGGGTGTTCGCCGGCAAGGGCCCGCGTCGTCAAGGCTGGAAACTGTTCGCCTGGCATCAACAGGGCGAACGCACGCTGGCGACGGCTGCGATACAAACGGTGAGTGATTTCGATCGTACGCGCTGGGGCCTGGGCACTACCTTGCGCAAAGATCGCTACCGCGCGGCGGCCGAGTACATCCGCGCCGACGGCATGATCTTCAACGGCACTGACGGCGGCGCCGTTCCGGGCACGCTGAACAATGCCGGTACGGCGGTGGCCTCATGGAATGTTCTACCCGACGATGAAGCAGACGGTTGGTATATAGATGCCGGTTACATGGTACTGCCGAAACTGGAGCTGGATCTGCGCTACGACACCTTGAATCGCGCCACGCGGACCGCCGCCGAGGAACGCAGCTTCACGACCTGGACGCTGGGCGCGCAATACGCGTTCACCGAGAACATGCGCGTGATGGTCAATTATGAGTTCCGCGCTGCCGAGGCGCCGCAGTTGGCCGATGGCGATATACCGAATCAAATCCTGGAGGGAATGGACGATCTGATGTCGGTGCAGTTGCAGGCGTCGTTTTGAATTGTCGATTCAATCGCGCGGACTGTGTTTGACGTCGTCCCAGGCGTTCAGCGCGCGCTGGCGGGACTCCGCGAGATCGACGATCGGCAGCGGATAATCGCGCCCGAGATCGATGCCCGCTTCGGCGAGTACGCTGGCGGGTGCGTTGAACGGTTGATGAATCCACTTCGCTGGCAACGCGCGCAACTCCGGCACCCACTGCCGCACATAATCGCCGTTCGGATCGAAACGTTCGCCCTGCGTGACGGGATTGAAAATGCGGAAATACGGCGCGGCATCCGCGCCGCAACCGGCGACCCATTGCCAGCCCAAGCTGTTGTTGGCCAGATCGGCGTCGACCAGCGTATCCCAGAACCAGCGCGCGCCCTCCAGCCAATGGATGCGCAGATTCTTGGTCAGCAGCGAGGCCACCAGCATGCGCACGCGATTGTGCATCCAGCCGGTGTGCCACAGCTCGCGCATGCCGGCATCGACGATGGGGATGCCGGTTTGTCCGCGCTGCCAGGCGCGCAATGCCGACGCGTCCTCGCACCAGGGAAACGAAGCAAAGCGGGTATCCAGCGGCTGTTCCGCCGTGTGCGGAAAATGATAGAGCAGGTGCATGGCGAATTCGCGCCAGGCGAGTTGGCGCAGAAAACTTTCCGCCGCCTCGACATAAGCGGCCCCGCTGTTGCCGGCCGCCCAGGCGCGCACCGCGAACCAGACTTGGCGGGAACTCAGTTCGCCGAAATGCAGATGCGGGGACAGTCGCGACGTGCCGCTGTTGGCCGGAATATCGCGCTGTGTCGGATAATCGAGCAGCACGCCATCGAGCGCTGCGTGCAGGCGCGCATGCGCGCCGGTCTCGCCGGGATGCCAGGTTTTATACAGGCCTGCATCCCAGGCGATGTCGGGCAGCAGACGCAGGGATTCCAGTGGCAGCGAATCCGCGGCGTCGATCTCAATGCCCGCGAGGTGTTCCGGTGCCGGCAACGGCGCGGATTCGATCAGGCTGCGTTGCAGCGTCTTCCAGAAGGGCGTGAACACGCGATAAGGGCCGCCGTCGCCCTTCAACAACTGCCACGGTTCCAGCAGCAGACAGGCGTTGAAACTGCGCGTGGCGATGCCCGCGTCGATGAGTGTGTTCTTGAGGGCGCTGTCGCGGGCGACGGTGTGCGGTTCATAGTTGCGGTTCCACAGCACTTCGCGGATCGCATAGCGTTGTCCAAGCGCTGTGAGGATAGTCGCTGGATCGCCGTGTTGAATCACTAGCTCGGCGCCGAGTTTGCGCAAACGGCGGTGCAATTTCGCCAGGCTGTGATGCAGCCACCAGCGACTCGCCGCGCCCGGCGCCCATTGGCCATCGGCCACCTCCGCGATGAACAGCGGCAGCACGTGATAGCCATGCTCGACGGCATAGCGCAACGCCGGGTTATCGGCGACGCGCAGATCGCGACGGAACCAGACGATGACAGTATCCATGTGCGTCTACAGGGCGAGCAGGCTGTCGTGAACGGTTTCGCGCACCTCGGCATCAGCGTCCTCGCGCAGCGCGGCGAGGATGGGGCGGACCTCGGCTCGGTGCGTCAGGCCGAGTGCGTAGACAGCATCCATGCGGATGCGCGGATCGGCATGTCGCGTCAGTGTCGTGAGTGCGTCGATCAGACTGGCGAGCGTCTCGCTGCCTTCGAGATGTTCGAGCACCGCCGCCGCGCCGAGGCGCACCTGCAATTCCGCCTGCGGATCGCCCAACCAATGTACCAGCGCGGAGGCCTGTTGCGGTGCATGTTGCAGCATGGCCAGCACGGCGGCGAGATCGCCGTCGGCGAGACGCTCGCGCACATAGTCGTTTATCGCAGCACTGGATTGCGCGCGTTCCGCCCAGTGCGCGAGTTCGGCAGGCGCTTGCAGACCGGTGAGCACGAACGGTCCGAGTCGCAGCCAGGGCACGGCGCGCGCGCCGTGTGTCTGCGCTATCTCGGGATGGACGCCGATATTGACGACTTCCAGCCGGCCGATGTGTCCGGTTTTTACCAGCTCGCTTAAGCCCTGCAACACGGTCGGACAATGCGGACAGCCGTTGGCGATCAGCAGCAAGGCATCGGGAGGTGTTGTATCGGGGCTGGCGGACATCGTGGCGGCGTTCACGGTGAGGATGCCGCCCATTATGGCGTTCCGCCGCTTAGCTGGCCAGTGTGGTCACGATACGTGGCGGTAGGGGATCGACGAGCGGTTCGGCAACGATATTGCCCTGGATGAAATCCACGCCGCATTCGACCAGTGCCGAAATCGTCCAGCGAAAAATGACAGCCGATCTCCTTGAGCGCGTGGATGGCGCGTTGCGCGGTGCGCATGTCGCAGATGGCGGCGGTCTCCGTGACCTCGAAGGTCAGCGATGCCGGATTCAGTTCATGCCGTTCGATGGCGGCGCGGATGCGCGGAATGAGATCGGGGTGGCAGAGGGTATGGCCGGACAGGTTGATGGCGAAACATGCCGCCCCGAATTCGCGTTTGACACGGGCCAGTTCGGCGGTGGCGCGGTTCAAGACCCAGAAATCGATCTCCGGCATCAGGAAGAAGCGCTCGGCCGTCGGTATGAAGGTGCCCGGCGGCACAAGCTTGCCGTCTTTGTCTCGCAGCCGCAGCAGCACTTCGAAGCCGACCTTGCAGGGCACATCGGCCGGGTCGAGACTGTCCCACAGCCGGCTGCCGGGGCGGATGTCGGCGATCCGGTTACGGTATAAGGCCAACGGCAGAATCGGTTGATAGTGCAATTCGAAGCGATCGTTGGCCAGGGCGTTGCGCAACTGCGTCGACCAGCCCAGATCGACATCCATCTTGGTCTTGTGGTGACTTGCCGCGCTGTAGACGTGGGTCTGGTTGCCGCCCTGCGACTTGGCGATGTAACAGGCGATATCCGCATCGACCAGGATGTCGCCCGGTGACGTGGCCGTGTGGTCGAACGAGGCGACGCCGATGCTCGCCGCCACCTTGAAAATTTTATCCTGATAGGGGAAATCCCGCTCGGTGATGGCGCGGCGGAAGCAATCCGCGGCCTGGGCGATGCCCTGTGCATCGACGTTGCGCATGATGATGGCGAACTCGTCGCCACCGAGGCGCGCCAGTGTGTCGGTCTTGCGCAGACGCTCTTGCAGGCGATGGCCGATATCCACCAGCAAGGCATCGCCGGCGGAATGACCGGCGGTGTCGTTGATGTATTTGAAGTGATCCAGGTCCAGATAGAGCAGGGCGCTGGTGCCTTTATAACGGACCTGCCACTGTTGTTCCTTTTCCAGGTGCTCTTCGAAATAGCGGCGATTGAACAACTCGGTGAGCGGATCATGCGTGGCCTGCCAGCGCAGCCGCTCCTCCAGGGATTTACGTTCGGTGATGTCGCGGAAGGCGACCACCGAGCCTTCATGCTGGCCGCGCACATACAGCGGATAGATCGTGCATTCGACCGGAATGCATTGGCCGTCGCGGGTCCAGAACACCGTCTCCCAGGCGCGCACCACCTGACGCGAACCGTAGGCGCAATTCAGCAGGCTTGCAGCAGGTGCGATGCGCGTGCCGGTCTCGTCGGCATAGTGCAGCACATCGTGAGCGGCATGGCCGATGAGCGCGGCCTCGTCGTCGTAACCGAGGGCGATGCGCGTGGCTGGATTGGCGAAGGTGATGCGACCGTCGCGGTCGACACCATACACGCCATCGCCGACCGAGTTGAGGATGCTTTGCAGACGCCTGCGCTCGGCCTCAATGGATTTGGTGCCTTCGACCGAGCGGCTCATGGCATCGACGCGCGCGAGAAACAGGTCGTCGACCTCGTTTTTGAACATGCATTCGACGGCGCCGGCATTCAGCGAGTCGCGGATCACCTGATCCAGGTAGGTGCTGGTGAAAATCGCCATGGCGATATGCCGCGTATTGGGCTCGTCGCGCAGCTTGCGGCAGAGTTCGTCGCCGTTTCCGTCCGGCATGAAGTAATCGATGATGGCAATGTCATAGGTGTTGCGTTTGGCATTGTCGAAGGCCTCCGTCACGCTTGATGCAACATCGGTGACGTAGCCCTTGCTGGTCAGTAGACGTCGGTAATAAGCGCGCACGCTCGGCGAATCGTCGACGAACAGTACCTTGACCTGAGTGCGCTGCACCGGCGCACACGGCTGGGCTTCGTGCGTGCCCAGGGAGCTGAACAGCTTGCGCAGCGTGGCGGGCAATTCGGCATGGTGGCGCCAGTCGAGCATGGCGGTGTGGCCGCGGCGGATGACCCAGGTGCGGGTGGCCGCATCCGGGTCCTGGACCAGGACCAGCACCGGCAAGGCGCCCAGGCGGGGTTCTTCCAGCAGGGTGAACAGTTCATCGGCGGCGGGGTGGGTGTGTGCCGGCCAGCCGACCACGGCCATGTCGATAGGCTGGGTCGGCTCCAGCAACAGCTCCTGTCCGCGACTGTAGCTGTCCGCCACCTGCACCCGATAGTGGCTCGCCCGCAGTTGTTTTTCCAAGGCGTAGCGGAGGGTTGCGGACTCCTCGATCAGCAGGACGGTGGCGCTTGTGGGCTGGGTCATACAGGGCCGTGGAGTGTGCTCTCTTTGGCCCTTAGCGGCCTACGGCGAGGCCCCTTGAATGACTGGCCTAACGTCTAAAGCGCGCCCAGTCCAGCACCGACAGGTCGCAGCTCGGATGGTCGCGCAGGGATGCGCTACGCTAGACTCTCCCACCATGGGCAAAGCACTCAACCACCCCGTGAAAGGTCGCGGCGCGACCGGCAATCCCGACAACCGATTCGAAGCGCACACGTACGAACGGGTGGACGACGGTTGGGGTGGCTTGGATATGGCGCTCGCACCGCTGCGCACCACGGTGCACGTGGACACGGCCCGCACGGTCATTGCCTACAACCAGTCGCCGGATGTGCCCTTCGACCGTTCCATCAATCCCTATCGCGGCTGCGAGCATGGCTGTGTGTATTGCTTCGCACGGCCCACGCATGCCTATCTCGGTCTGTCGCCGGGCCTGGATTTCGAGAGTCGCTTGTTCTACAAACAGGACGCGGCCGCGCTGCTGCGTCGCGAACTGGCGCGACTGAACTATCGTTGCGCGCCGATTGCGCTGGGCATCAACACCGATGCCTATCAGCCGCTGGAACGGCGCTTAGGCGTTACCCGACAGATCCTCGATGTGCTGAATGAATGCGGTCATCCGGTTACGCTGGTGACCAAATCGGCGCTGATCGAACGCGACCTCGATGTGCTGCGCGAACTTGCCCAACGCGATCTGGTGCAGGTGATGATCTCGATCACCACCCTCCAGCGCGAACTGGCGCGCACGCTGGAACCGCGTGCCGCCGCACCGCAACGACGGTTGGAAACGCTGCGGCATTTGGCCGACGCAGGCATTCCCGTCGGCGTGCTGGTCGCGCCGCTGATCCCGGTGCTGACGGACGCCGAACTGGAGGCGATTCTGAGTGCGGCGCACGCGGCGGGCGCGCGCGAGGCGGGTTATGTGCTGCTGCGTTTGCCGCATGAGGTCAAGGATCTGTTCCGCGACTGGTTGGAAGCGCACCAGCCGCTCAAGGCCGCGCATGTCATGAATCGCTTGCGCGATTGCCGTGGCGGGCGCGATTATGATGCGCGCTTCGGCGCACGCATGCGTGGCGAAGGCCTGTTTGCGGATCTGCTCGCGCAGCGCTTCCGCAAGGCCCACCGCGATCTGGGCTTCGTGGGACTGCCGGCACTGGCGACCGATGTTTTCCGCCGGCCGGTCGAGGCGCGCAGCCAGTTGGAATTGTTCTGATACGTTCGGAACGATGCTCAGGAACGCAACAGAGGTGGAAGCCGATGTGCACCGGGTATAACTCTTATGACTAACCCGCTCGGCCTGTGGGTGCCGCCGGTGTCCGGGCTCGATATGAGCGCGGTGTTCAGCCCCGTGGAGATTCGCCATTGGCTGGACGGTCTGCCGAAACTCAATGAATTGCAGACCTACGATGCCGTGCTGGAACGGCTGCGCGAGATCAATCGCGCCGCGTTCTCGCCACAGTCGCGCCTGGGTCTCGTGGAGTGTTTCGCGGCCGAGGTTGAGTACCTGGCGGATCACCTCAGTCGGCGTAGCGAGCAGATGGAGTTCCCCGCCACCGAGCCCGAACAGGGCCTGATCGATCAATTGCATGCCCTGTTGGATGAACTGGCGATCGGCTATAAACATGTGTTGATCGATATGGTCGAACAACCGGCCGTCGGTGACGCGCTGATCGCCATTCCCACCGCGCTGCTGCAGGCGATGCGTTTCCTGGCGCTGCGCGTATTGCACAGTTACAGCGTCTATTGTCCGGAGCCCGCGGGCTTGTGGGGCGAACTGCATCGCCTCTATCGCTATGCGGAACGCATCGATGTGGCACGCACGCGTGTCGAGCATCTGGCCGACCAGACCGTCGGCGACATCTACCGGCGGGTGCTTCTGCTGAGTCTGGCGAACCCTTTTCATCTCATGATGGGCGAGGCGCGCTTGACCCATGACCGGCTCGGCAAGTGGGCGTTGGTGTGCATGTTGCGGCATCCCGCGGAATTCCCGCCCGAGTCGCCGGAGACGTTCTATGCGTCACGTTGCTTCGTCGATCTCGATGGCGATGCGCCGCCGTCCTGGGGCCTGGTCGGTGGTCGGTCAGCGCCGGTCGATGCACGGATCATCGAGGTGCAGCCGGTGGCGCGCATTGTCGAGGATCGTATCCGGCAAATGACCTTGAAGGGACAATTGCCCATGCAGGAGCGCATGGAGCGTGATCTGCTGCGCCGTCTGCGCAACGCCTGGGGCGGTCGTCCCGCGCGTGCGGGAGAACGCAGCATTCAGTCGGGCGACGTGCATGTCGTCAGCGGTCTGCGCGCTATTCACCATGCCTTGTCCGGCGGTGCGGAGTTCCAACCGGAACAGAACGAGATTGCCTTGCACGGCAGTGCGTTCAGATCCACGCCTAAACTCAGTCTGGTGCCGCTGGAGGATGAACACTGGCGTCAGCAGGATGTCCACGACAAGCTCGAGCAAGGCATGTTGAAACCACGTGGTTTCAGTTTCGATAGCGAGCGCAAGGAGCAGGATGTTTGGGAACATTCCGAGCGGGCAGGGACGGTGAAGGGCGCCACGCAACTCGAAGAACGCCTGGATAACCGCCTGTTGAATCGGCGTGGCCTGCTGCATCAGCGGGATGTCAGCGTTTCCGGCCTGGGTGCGCAGTGCAGTGGCGATTCAGAGTTGCGCTTCCGCGTGGGCGATCTGGTGCAGATCGGCGCCGAGCAAAGTGGCAAGGATCAGCCTGGATTAGGCGTCGTCTGTTGGTTGCGACAGACGGCGCCCGCGCAAATGGCCGTTGGCCTGCATCGGATCGAAGGTACGGCGATGGCCTTGGCGGTGCGCGGTATCGACGGGATGGGTGCGGACAGCGATTATCATCGTGCGCTGGGGATGACGTTGGGCAATGCGCGGATGTTGATCGTGCCTGCCGGCAGCTTCGATCTCGGCAGTCACATCTTATACAACGCCCGTGTTGCCTTGGGGGCTATGGTGTTGCGGCGGATCGTGCATTCCACCAAGGCCTTCACCCTGTACGGCGTCGAGGCCGTCGAACTGACGCCGGAGCGGCGTGAGGCGGTGCTCAAGGGTTTGTATAAATTGCTGGATCGCGCCGCGCAATAAGCGGCGCTTGGAACACGAAGGTGACGATATGAAGACGCTGCTGATGACCGCCGCGGGTGGGCCTGAGGTGCTGCAACTGCGCGACATTCCCGAACCGCGTATCACTGCCGCGGATCAGGTCAAAGTGAAGTTGCGCGGGGCCGGCATCAATCCCATCGACACCAAGTTGCGCAGTCGCGGCGTGTTGTTCCCCGAGGCGTTGCCGTGTGTGCTCGGCTGCGATGGTGCCGGTGAAGTGGTCGAATGCGGTGCGGCCGTGACCGGTCTCGAACCGGGCGATCCGGTGTGGTTCTGCCACGGTGGCCTCGGGCGCGAGCCGGGCAACTACGCGCAATACACCGTGGTGCCCGCTTCTGTCGCGCGGCCCATGCCGAATACGCTGGATGCGTTGCACGCCGCCGCAGGACCCTTGGTGCTGATTACCGCCTGGGAGGCGTTGTTCGACCGCGCGCAGCTACAGGCCGGGCAAACGGTGCTGATCCATGCCGGCGCCGGCGGTGTCGGACATGTGGCGATTCAATTGGCCAAACATGCAGGTGCACGTGTCTGCACCACCGCAAGCGGTGTGGACAAGGCAGCGTTCGTGCGCGGCTTGGGCGCGGATCAGGTGATCGACCATCGGCAGACCGATTTCGCCGCCGCAGTGAACGCGTGGACGGACGGTCGTGGTGTGGATGTGGTGCTGGATTGCGTGGGCGGCGAAACGTTTCGCCGCAGTCTCGATGCGACCGCGCACTACGGATCAGTGGTGACGCTGCTGGAACCGGGCACGGACGTGAGTTGGAAAGAAGCACGCACCCGCAATCTGCGTATCGGCTTCGAGTTGATGCTCACGCCGATGGTGCGCGATCTACCGCAGGCGCGCGCCCATCAGGGCGAGATTCTGGATCGCTGCGCCGGCATGATCGACGCCGGACAATTGCAGTTGCACGTCAGTGAAGTATTGCCGCTGGCACAGGCCACCGAGGCGCATGCGCGTGTCGAACAGGGGCGTGTGCAGGGGAAATTGGTGTTGGATCCGTGGGCGTAAATGCTGTGACACCGTAGGTTGGGGTGAGCGGAGCGAACCCCAGCAGCCGTGGCAATGCGTTGGGGTTCGGCACAATGCGCCTCACCCCAACCTACGGATTGCGACTCACGATTTCCCCTCGCTGATCTGAGGTGCCGCCGGCGGTTCCAACACCGAGCGCGCGGCTTCGGACATGCTGCCGGTTTCGCCGATCCAGCGCGCGGGCAGTCTTGGCAGGGCGCTGATAATGGATACCACCAGCGCCGCGAAGTAAGGCGTCGATTGCAACAACAACATCACCGCCCACATCAGCAGATCCAGTGTTTCCGTGCCGAAGTAATCGATGATGCCATACGCGGCCAGCCACAGCGCGGTCAGCATCAGGGTCTCCTCGCGCGCGGCGCTCAAGGCTTTGAAGATCGCCTGCTTGTGCGCCTGCTTGGGTGTGCGGAAGAACGGCTTGCTCTTGATGAAGAAGCCGGTGAGCATCGCCAAGCCAATCGTGTGCGTGAGCGCCAGACCGGCGAGCGCCGCGGAAATCGTCTGGATGGTGTTGGCGCCGACCCGCGTCTGATACAGATACACCAGCTTGCCGATCTTGAACACGAACAGTGCCAGCGGCAGGATCGAGAATACCAGCAGCGGTGGATCGATCTTGGTCGGCGCAACCAGCATGGCAATCGACCAGCACAGTGCCGCCATGTTGAACAACAGATTGATGCCGTCGGCGAGCCAGGGCAACCAACCGGCCACGAAGTGGTAGCGCTGACCGGCGGTGAGCTTGCCGGTGCCGCGCTTCAGCAGATTGCCGGCATGCTTGCGCAGGATCTGCACCGAGCCGAACGCCCAGCGATACCGCTGTTTCTTGAAGTCGATAAAGGTGTCGGGCATCAGGCCGCGGCCATAGCTCTTGGGAATGTAGGTCGCTTCCAGGCCTTGTTCGAAAATGCGCAGGCCCAGTTCCGCATCTTCGGTGATGCACCATTCGGCCCAGCCGTTCACGCCTTCCAGCGCCGACTTGCGCACGATGGTCATGGTGCCGTGCTGGATGATGGCGTTGCGTTCGTTGCGGGTGACCATGCCGATGTAGAAGAAGCCGCGGTATTCGGCATAACACATCGCCTTGAAGGCGTTCTCGCGCGCGTCGCGGTAATCCTGCGGCGCCTGCACGATGCCGATGCGTTCGTTGGCGAACTGCGGGACCAAATCGCGCAGCCAACGCGGGTGCACCCTGTAATCGCTGTCGATGACGGCGACGATCGCGGCGTTCGGATCGGTGTGCTTAAGGGCGAAGTTCAACGCGCCGGCCTTGAAGCCGGGCAGCGGGTCCTCGTGGAAGAAGCGGAAACGCGGGCCGAGTTTGGCGCAATGCTCGCGCACCGGTTCCCACACCGCCGGGTCCTTGGTGTTGTTATCGATGACAATGACTTCGAAGTCCGGATAGTCGAGCGCCGCCAGTGCATCGAGCGTCTCGATCATCATCTCCGGTGGTTCGTTGTAGGCCGGCACGTGCACCGATACTCTTGGCAACTGTTCATTCGGCACGTCGACCGGTTTGAACAAGCGGCGATGATCGCGCACCCACAGCGCTTCGGCCCATTCGTGCGCCTCGGCGAGCAGTACCACGATCACGCCGATCATGCCGATCATCAGCAGGATGCCGACGATGACGCTGGTGACGGTGAGATACTGATCCATATAGTCGTAGATGACCCATACGGCCGCGGTCGCGGCGGCGTAGGCCACCAGGGCGAGAAAGCTGCGACCGCGGTTCTGCAGGCGGCTGCTGTCGATCAATAGCAGCGTGAACACGATGACGGCGAAGCCCACCGACGCGCCGGCGAGGATCGGCCAGTTGGGGATTTCCACCACCGGCTCGGTGAACTGGAACTTGGGTTGCCGCATGACGTTGTACACACCCCAATACGCGCCGACATCGCCTTCAGTCTCGCGCTTCCAGGGCTGGTCGAAGGCCTCCATGAGGTAGTAGACGTATTTTTCTTCCGCGGCGATTTCCAGGAAGCGGCGCAGGAAGATGGCCTCGTTGGCCTCGCCGGCGACGGCTTCCTTGCGGGTGCGGCCGTTGCTCGGCCAGCCCACCTCGCCGATGATGATGGGCTTGTCGGGGTAGAGTTTTTTGAGTTCGTCGATGCTGTTGACGATGTATTTGAGCGATTCTTCGACCGAATAGCCTTCCCAGTACGGCAGCAGGTGCACGGCGATGTAGTCGACATGCTTGACCAGCTCCGGGTTGCGCACCCATACATACGGCGGTTCGGCGGTGCTGATCGGGATGTTGGTCCGGGCGTTGGCCTTGTCCAGGTAGGCGATCAGTTCCTGGACGGTAACGTCGCCGCGCAGTATCGACTCGTTGCCGACGATCAGGCGCACGACGTTTTTACGCGAGCGCTCGGCGATGGAGAGCATCTTGTCCAGTTGCGCGGCGCTCTTGTCCGGATACTGGTCGATCCAGGTTCCGAGCGCGACATTCAGGCCATACTTGCGCGCCAGTTCCGGGATCTCGGCGAGGTCGTTTCCTCGACGGTGTAGGTGCGGATGGAGTGGGTCTTGCCCGCCAGCAGCGCCAGATCGGATTCGATCTGTTTCACGCTCGGGTATTTGCTGTAGATCGGCCCCTGCTTGTCCTGGAACGGCGAGAAGGCGAAGCCCTGGATGACGGGCGGCCAAGCAGGTTCGGGGGTCGGTTGGTTGTAATAGGCCCAGCCCATGATGGTGAGGGCGGCGATGGCGATGGCGATCAGGAAGCTGGATTTGTGCATGACTCTATGTGATGCAGGCCCGCGCGCCCCAGGCTGATGGGGGACTGACGCGGGCATTGTCGTGTTCCGCCGGTGAAAATTGGGAGAATTTCGCGCAGACCGCACCGCGCGCCCGGCGGCGGGGGTGGTCTGTACGGCGCACAGTATACGGAGGATTAAGGAATCGGCAATCGGGGGATGGCGTCCCGCGAGACGCATTCGCTCGGCGCCATGCGCCGGGTGTTTTCGACAGCCGGCTATTGCGCCCTACGGGGCCGTTTTCCACGCCCTCGGGTCCACCCGGTAATACGTTCGCAGACAGGCATACACCGCCGGGTACTCGACCGCCAAATCCTCGGGCAGCTCGAAAAATGCCTCGGTCAATACGGCGAAAAATTCCGCGGGTTCGCTGGCGGCGTAAGGGTCCAGCCAGGTGGCCTCGCCGGCCTCGACGCGGGCACAGTGGTCGGCAAAGGCGGGCGTGAACGCGGCGGCCCAGGCCTGGCGTTCGGCCCGGCTGTCCAGGCGCGGGGTGCCGTTCATGGCGCCGGAGCCAAGATCCAATTGGTGGGCGAATTCATGCAGCACGACGTTATAGCCATCGCCACAGGCCATGCCGCCGGCGAGGCTGTCATCCCAGGACAGCACCAGCTGGCCGGTCCCCCAGGATTCGCCGCTCAGCACTTGGCGCTCGCGGTGGTGTAGGCCGGCGGCATCCCAATGTTCGCGGTTCACCACGAACGCGGCCGGGTGCAAGACAATGCTGTAAAGGTCCGGAAAATAGTCGCCGGGGCGATTGAGCAACAACAACGCGGCCTGGGCGGCGACGATCAGGCGCATGGCATCGGTAACCACCAATCCGCCCGCGCCGTGGAAATCCTTTTCCGCCAGCAATACCTGAATGTGGCCATGCAGGTGTTCACGCAACGGGGACGGCAGGTGGTTATAGAGCGGGGCATGGCTGCGCAACAGCGCGGACCACTGGGCTGGAAAGGGCTGGTGCCGCAGGCGCGCACGTCGGCGTTCGCGCCAGCGGCGCCGCAGCACCGGCCATAGCAGCAACATCATTGTAAGCAGGCCAATGATGAGGATGGGTGTCATGGGCGGTGCTGTGTCCAGTATTTTTGCGTGGGTTCACGGCGCCGACGTCGGGATGGACGTGGCGCGCTTGTCCGAAGCATATTACCCGCTATGCTGGGCTTTATGCGTCTGCAATCCATGATCAATTCGGACTGGACACGGGCTCTTCCGTGGAAATCCTGGCAGCCGGGGTTGGGGGGCGTGCTCTTGGCCATGGCTGGCGGGGTCATGGCGCAAACGGAGATCAGTACCGGTATCGATGCCGAAGCGGGTCTGCCGTATTGGGAGATCCACGCGCCCGGTATGTCGCTGCGTCTGGTGCAGCGGCTTCCCGATCAGACCCGCGCGTTCTTCCTGGCGCGCGGTTTTGCGCGCACGGATGCGGATGTGATTGCACGGAGTTGCGTATTCCAGACGATCTTCAAGAACACCTCGCAGACCGTGCGGCCGAGTGCGCTGGAATACAATCTGCGTGACTGGCGTGTGCGTGTCGCGAGTGCTGTGCGGGGCCTGAAGACGCGCGAGGATTGGGCTGAGGCATGGGCGTCGCGCGGCGTCCCGCAAGCGGCGCGCATTGCCTTTGAATGGGCGTTGTTGCCGACACGGCAGGTCTACAATCCGGGCGATTACAATTGGGGTATGTCGGTGTTCAATCTGCCACCGGATAGTCGTTTCGATCTCGATGTCGTCTGGCAGCAGTACGGCGCACGGCGTGCTGAAGTGCTCAAGGATATCCACTGCGCACCAGATGCATCCACACCAATTGCACCAACACCCGCTACGCCCGCGGCGACGAAGGCACCCTGAAAATGCGCCGGAACACGCTTGCATCCAGCGTGTGCGCATTGGGATTGTGCGCATGGCTGGTTGCGGCACAGGCTATTACGCCGGCCGGACAGACTCTGCCTGAGATTCCTCATCCCGTCGCAGCGCCGGACTTTGAACTCAAGGATCTGGACGGCGTGCCACACAGACTCACGGATTACCGCGGCAAAGTGGTGGTGTTGAACTTTTGGGCGACCTGGTGCCCGCCGTGTCGTTATGAGATGCCGTCCATGCAGCGTGGCTGGGCGGCGGCGCAGGCTGATGACATCGTGTTCCTCGGGGTGAATGTCGGCGAGGATGCGGATACCGTGTTCATGTTTCTCGCCGATTACTCCGTGGAATTCCCGTTGTTGTTGGATATGGACGCGAAGGTTATCAAGCAATACCAGGTGGTCGGGCTGCCGACAACGTATATTATTGATCCGCAGGGACGCCTCACGCACCGGGTTGTCGGTAGTCGCGAATGGGACGATGCCGCCCTGCTGAAGGTGTTGCGCGGATTATTACCCAAACCATGATATTGCTCTGCACAGCAGCAGCGAGGGCGGTTAACGCTTGAACTTTAATCTTCCGGTTGCAGTGCTGCTGATCGTATTCGTGCTGATCGCGGTCCGAAAGTTCGGGCGGTTCCGCATCGCCATCTGGCAGGCCATGATCGGCGGTGCGCTGATCGTATTGCTGAGCGGCGATATTGCCCCCGCCGATGCGCTGATCGCCATCGATTGGGACGTGATGCTGTTCCTGTTCGGCATGTTCGTGGTCGGTCAGGCGGCAGTGGCGAGCGGTGAATTGTATCGGCTTGCTTACCTCGTGTTCAGTCGCACGCGTTCCACCGATGGTTTGGTGCTGATTCTTTTGTTCACCACCGGACTGGCCTCGGCACTGCTGATGAACGATACGTTGGCCATCATCGGCACGCCGCTGGTGTTGCGGCTGGCGCGCGAACACAACATCGATGCGCGGCTGCTGTTGCTGGCGCTGGCCTTCGCGGTGACCACCGGCAGCGTCATGAGTCCGATCGGCAATCCGCAGAATCTGTTGATCGCTCTGCAGGCGGACCTGGCCAATCCCTTCCTGACGTTCCTGGAGTACCTGGCACTCCCGACATTGCTCAGCCTGGTGTTGACATATGTCGTGTTGCGACTGTTTTTCCCCCGCGAGTTCCACACCACGCCGCTGGTGCATACGCCGGTGAAGGTGCACGATGTCGATATGGCACGTTGGATGCGTCGCGCTGTGTTGTTGATCCTGGTATTGATTGTTGTGCGTATGTCTCTGGTCGGCAGCGAGCTCGCCGCGGATTTCCGCTTGAGTTATATCGCGCTGGCCGGCGCCGCACCGCTGTTGCTGTTCAGTTCGCGGCGCGGCGAATTGTTGCGCCGCCTCGATTGGCCCACCCTGGCGTTTTTCGCCGGCATGTTCGTGCTGATGGCGGCGGTGTGGCACACCGGCCTGTTTCAGGGTTGGCTGGCGCGCGGGGCGCTCGATATCGCCGCGCCGGCAGCGGTGTTCGCCGTGGGCGCGGGCTTGAGTCAATTGATATCCAATGTACCGCTGGTGGCCCTGTACCTGCCGCTGCTTCAGCACGCCGACGCCGATACCGCGAGTCTGATGGCGCTGGCGGCGGCCAGTACTCTGGCCGGCAATCTGCTCATCCTCGGCGCGGCCAGCAATGTCATTATCGTGCACAGCGCCGAGCGCCATGGCGGCCATCTGAGTTTTCTCGCCTTCGCCCGCGTGGGTATTCCGCTGACGCTGGTGCAGCTGGGGGTTTATTGGATATTTCTATGAGGCGCGATGAGTGCGGCAGAACGCGTCGCGCTGAAATATAATTACAGCATAAAGATACGCTACGCAGGAGATCAGCTGTCCATGCCCAAGCCCTGCCCGCCGCTCGATGCCGCGATGCGTGATCGCCTGCAGGAGCGTATCGGCCGACTGCACTTGAACCAGCGACTCGGTATCGAGACCGATTTCGAGGCGCGTCTCTTCGGTCAAGGGCGCAATTTTTTTCACATCGAAAACTGGTATTCCATGCACGGCCTTCTGCGTGGCGCGCTGCGAGTGCTAGGTGTGCATGGGCGTGGCCAGCGCAATGCGCGCGCGATTCAGGTTCGCCAGAACACGATCGCCTTGCCCCGACTGCCGGTCGAGTTCGACGGCTTCCGCATCCTGCACATCTCCGATTTACATTTGGATATGGCCGAGGACATGCCGCATGCGCTCATCGAGGCGGTGCGTCAGGTCGAGTACGATGTGTGCGTGCTGACTGGCGATTTCCGCGGCAAGACTTTCGGCACCTACGCGGCGGCGCTGGACGGTATGCGGCGGGTGCGCGCGCAGTTGAGCGGCGCCGTGTTCGGCGTGCTCGGCAATCACGACAGCATCCGCATGCTTCCGGGTCTGTAGGATATGGACATCCGCATGCTGATGAATGAATCGCTGGCGTTGTCGCGCGACGGCGCGGCCATCCATCTGGCCGGCATCGACGATCCGCATTACTACCGCGCGGACAATCTGGAGAAGGCGATGCAGGGAGTTCCTGAACACGCGGTGTCGATCCTGCTCACGCACTCGCCTGAGATCTACAAACATGCCGCCTATGCGGATTGCGATGTCATGCTCTGCGGGCACACGCATGGTGGTCAGATTTGTCTGCCCGGCGGTATTCCGCTGATGTGCAATGCCAACAGCCCGCGTGCGCTGTGCCGCGGTGCCTGGCGTTATCGGCAGTTGCAAGGTTATACCTCGCTCGGTTCCGGCGCCTGCGTGGTGGATGTGCGCCTGAATTGTCCCCCGGAGATCACCGTGCATCGCTTGCAGTGCGCTGCACCCCGATGAGTGGTGCATCAATACGGTTGTTTGCGGATATGCAGGCGGTAGAGGATGCGTGACAGCACCAGTTCCAACGCCACGAAGATCAGCGTCAGTTGCAGGATATCCAGCCAATCGAGGCCGAAATGGCGTTGCACCGCCAGCAACGGCAACAGCGATTCGGGGATCTGATCCAGACCCAGTGCCATGCCGCTCGGCGGGATGCGCAGCCGGCGTTTGCAGAAACTCGATAGCAGATCGCCGAGCATGGCCGTGACCGCGATAAGCAAGCCGATGCTTGCCGGCACGCCCAGTAACAGCGCTGCGCAGGGCGTGATCAGCAGCGCCGCGACGAGGCCGCGCCAGGTTTTGGAAGGGCCGAGCAGGGCTTGGCCATCGATAAAGCGGCGGTTGGCATCGATGGGCTGCTCCCAACGGCTGGCAAACACACGCCGCGCGAGAAT
>JACRMO010000004.1 GCA_016214925.1 Gammaproteobacteria bacterium | reverse complement strand
AAGCCTATCGCGCGATGTGGAAGAAATGGTGCGAGACTCCAGCATGAAACCCGCCCAGGCACAGCAGCAACTCCCCGAACTCATGCGCCTCTTCCAGAGCGGGCGTTTGGCGGAGGCGCGCGCGTTGGGTCGGCGTATGAATAATGCAATACCGCGACAACCTCAGGTGTTGGCGATGCTGGGCGCGATTCACGGGCAGCTTGGCGAGTTCCGCGAGGCCGAGAATTGTTATCGTGCGTTGGTATCGCTGGAGCCGGCAGCTCACACATACCATTATTATCTCGCGCTGGCACTGGTGATGCAGCAACGCTTGCAGGAGGCGGTGCCGGTATTGGCGCGCATGCTGCAACTGCGTCCCGACTTTGCCGAGGGGCACATGCAGATGGGCTGTCTGTTGCGCGATCTCGGGCAACATGATGCGGCGACGAACCACTTCGAACGCGCGTTGCAGCTCAGTCCTGGGCTGACGGATGCGGCGGTGTTTCTGGGAAATCTACGCGTATTCCAGGGGCGCATGGATGATGCATTGCGCTGCTATGAACAGGCATTGTCATATCGGCCAGGAGACCCCGATGCCATCGCGGGCAAGGCGCTGATCCTGGAGCGTCAAGGTGACAAGGATGCCGCCTGGGCATTGCTGCAAACCGTGGTTGCACAGGGTCGGGCGACACCGAATATCGCGATTGCCTATGCGCTGCTCGCGCCCACGTTTGCCGCGACCGACCAGGCCAAGGCCTTGTTGCAGGGGCTGCTGGCGCGAGGCGGTCTGGCGCCCTCGCAGCAGCAGGAACTGTATTTCGCGCTGGGCAGGCTGTGCGACAAGATCGGCGATTTCGATACGGCCTTTGTTCATTACGCGGCGGGCAATCGTCTCACGCAGACTTCCTTCGATGTGCCGGCGCTGCGCGCCAAGACCGAACGCATCAAGCAGGTATTCTCCCGGCCTGACGTGCTGACCGTCGACGTTACATCGATGATCGCGCCGATTCCTATCTTCATTGTCGGCATGCCGCGTTCGGGTACGTCGCTGGTCGAACAGATTCTCGCCAGTCACCCCGAGGTGGCGGCTGGCGGCGAGTTGGAAGTGCTGCCGGAGATCGAGCGTGCGGCTGGTGAGATGCTCGGGCGTTCAGAACCGTATCCGGAATGTCTCGTCGGCGTCTCAGCGGCGGACATGGCGCGGTTGGCGGAACGCTATCGCACGGCGATCACGGGCATTGCCCAAGAGTCCGGTGGCGCGCGTTATGTCACCGACAAGCTGCCACCAAACTACGAGCGCCTCGGCCTGATCCAGCGCCTGTTCCCCGAGGCGCGCATCGTCCATGCCCAGCGCGATCCGCGCGACACCTGTCTATCCTGTTTCTTCCAGAACTTCGGCAACACGCACACCTATTCGACTGACCTGCGCGTGCTGGGCGAGGTGTATGGCATCTATCGCGACTTGATGACGCATTGGCGCGCGACGCAGTCGCTGCCGATTATGGATATTGCCTACGAGTCCATCGTCGCCGAGCCGGAGGCAAGCGTGCGCCGGCTGCTGGAATTCTGCGGCCTGTCCTGGCACGACGATTGTCTGAATTTCCATGCCTCGAAGCGTTACGTCAATACCGCGAGCTATGACCAAGTGCGGCAACCGTTGTACGACAGTTCGGTCGGGCGCTGGCGGCATTACGAACGGCATCTCGCGGAACTGTTGGAGGCATTGCCGAAAGAATCCATTTGAAGGGGCGGTATCAATAACAACGCACAAAGGAGGATGTGTGATGAGCAATAAGAAACTACTGTCGGTCGGAATCTGCGTTGTGCCGTTGCTGTTTGCGGCGCCTGCGCACAGCGCCTTGTTGACCGGAACGCTGCTGACCATCGATCAGGGGAGTGGCGATTGCAGTTACAGCACCACCTATGGTTACAACTGCACCAACCTCGCCGGTTCTTACATGATGACGGGCTGGTCGAATGGGCCCACATCATTCTCTCCGAGTAATGTAGCCTTTCTCGGCGACGGCTACGACGATACCTCCGGGATGTTTGTTGGAGGGGCAGTGTCCGGTGCGGGTTTGATGGTCGGCACCACCCAACCTTATCAGGGCGCACCGGTTGGGCCAGGGATGCCATACGATCCCACTTCCGGTCAGAACATCACGAACGCGTTTCAGATGATGTCTGGGGGTGTGAATCCAGGCCCGGATGCCCCGTGGGGAACGCTGTTTTCCACCAGTCCCTTTGTGACCAACGATGGCGCAGTGGACTTCACTGGATTGAGTGGTGCCTGGGGTGAAAATCCGGCTGTGTTCGAAGGAGGCTGGTGGGAAGGTAATGGTTTACTGATCCTTATCCCTGGGGGCGGTGCCTTCGGGGCGGGGCGTTATGCGCTGGATTTGTTCGCCGAACAATTTATCGGCGAGTTCGAGAATATTGGATTTCTCCTGCATCTCGAAGGCAGCGTAAACCCGGTGCCGATTCCTGCTGCGATATGGTTGTTCGGTTCGGGCTTGCTGGGGTTGATGCGCGCCGCACGGCGCAAGCTTGTCTGAATTCAAATAACACAGGGGGAGGGAACGATGAATAAGAATCTTTTGGTTATAGGAGTCATGGCGGTTCTGGGAACGGGTGGCATGAGCGTGCAGGCGGCGGTGCTCAATACGGGTGACTTGCTGAGCATTTCGGCCGGCATCTACGATATAGATACCGGATTTGTCATTGCGGGCTCATGGATGGGCGGAGACGCAAACGGCAATGCAGTCATTTCCAGCTCCGAAAAGGTGGCTGTCTATCCCGGTACGGACGGTGGCGTCGTCATGGGTATGACGCAATCGCCAGGCGAGATCGATGACTGGTCGTATTACAGCGTTGCCGGTGGCGACTACACCACCATCGCACCGACGGGCGGGACGACAGCCGGAATTGATTTCACGGGCTGGACCGTGGCCTGGAGTAGTATCCCCGCCATCAACATGGGCGGCGGCGCTTGGGGCGCTGGCTACAGCAACGGCGTAGCCAATTTTAGTTGGAGCGGTACCTATGGCGATGCTTACACTCTGGACTATCACGCGACAGTGCCATTCAACGATCCGTCCGGTTTCGGTGGTGTGCGTTTCGCATGGCATCTGACCGGTAACGTGGTTGCAGGGTCGTCGTCGGTGCCGGTACCGGGTGCTGTTTGGCTGTTCGGATCGGGGTTGTTGGGGCTGATGGCTGCTGTAAAACGTAAGTCTGTTTGAACTATTTATACAACCAAGGAGGAGCAGAAGATGAACAAGAAACTATTGGCAAGTGGAGTGTTGGGGTTGGTCATGGCGCAGCCGGTGTTCGCACTGAGTACGGGTGATCTGTTGGCGATCACGCCGGGCAGTATCAGCGGTAGCGTGGTGTCAGGCTCGTGGTTCGGGTTTGATAGCAACGGCAGCCAGAATATCGGACCAAGTGAAGTCATGGTTATGTCGCCCGGCCCAGATGGCGGTGTTCTGATGGGTATAACCCAGATTGCCTCGGGTAGCCATTATGGACCGCCTGACGGTAGCGAGTCGCCACGTATCGATGCGCCCACGGAATTCTACGGGACGACGGGTATGCACGGAAACAGTACGCCGGTAAGTATCGTTTCCGATTTGGGCACCACAAAAATGTTGGATTTCAGCGGTTGGCACTATATCTGGAACGGCATTGAACCCGCGACACCGTCGATGGGAATGTGGCTCGGTAGCAATTACGCGTCACCGGCAACTTCCGGTCTGGCTACCTTGGTGTGCAGTACTACAGCCTGTGTGAACGGCGATACCTTCACTCTGGATTATGCCGCCAGAGTGCCGTTGGGTGAGCCGACATGTTGTGGTGGACTCTACTATCAATTACACATCGAAGGCATCGTAACTAGCACAGTGCCAGTACCGGCCGCTGCTTGGCTGTTCGGATCGGGGCTGATGGGATTGATTGGTGTTACCCAACGGCGTCGGTCACGCTGAGGCCAGCACTATCCAGTTGTATGCTCAGGGGGCGGCGGGTTATGGAACCCGCCGCCTTTTTTGTGGGTTCTCTTGTCTGTTGCGTTACAATCTCCGCATCGCCACGGCTCAGGTGTGATCGACCATGACTGTCCTCGTCCTCAACGGCCCCAACCTCAACCTCCTCGGCACCCGCGAACCTGAGCATTACGGCAGCCATACGCTCGCCGATATCGACGCGCGCTTGCTGGCGCTGGGCAAGGAGCTGGGCGTGGCCGTCGAGTCTTTCCAGTCCAATGCCGAGCATGAGCTGGTTGGGCGGGTGCAGCAGGCCCCGGCCGCGGGGGTGAAGTTCATCATCATCAACCCCGCCGCTTTCACGCATACCAGCGTGGCCCTGCGCGACGCCCTGGCGGCGGTACAAATCCCCTTCATAGAGGTGCACCTGTCCAATGTTATCGCCGGGCTGGGGCCGATCGGCTACGAACTGGCAATGCGGGCGGCGGCGGTGCGGTTGAAAGCTTCTATATAGTAGAGGGAGGGGGTGTCGCCCACTCCCTGTCGCCTATCCTGCAAAATTTCCCCTCGATTTGTCGCGAACATGCGCTAAAATGGCCGCCGTCGAAGAAGTGGGGCCAGAGTCGAATTCCACCGCTACCGGTATGCCGTACCCTCGCCAGCGCTTAATTCGACTCTGACCCCATTTTCCCCGTGTCCATCGCGCAGGGCTTGTTTGAGCCCGCGCCACAAAGTGACTGCCATGGATATCCGAAAAGTCAAAAAGCTCATTGAACTGCTGGAAGAGTCCGGGATCGCCGAGATCGAGATTCGCGAGGGCGAAGAAACGGTGCGCATCAGCCGCTACGGCCAGGGTGCCGCGCCGATGATGATGCAGGCGCCCATGATGTCGGTCCCCATGCCTGCGGCGCCGGCCGTTGCTGCAGCGCCCGCGCCCGCGGTGGCATCCGCCCCGGCGGTGCCGGCCGGCCATACCGTGGATTCGCCGATGGTCGGCACGTTCTACCGTGCCTCGACGCCCGGTGCCAAATCTTTCGTCGAGGTCGGCCAACGCGTCAATGTCGGCGATACGCTGTGCATCATCGAGGCCATGAAGATGCTCAACCAGATTGAGGCCGACAAGGCCGGTGTGGTCGCCGCCATCCTGGTCGAAAACGGTCAGCCGGTGGAATTTGGTCAGCCGCTGTTCGTCATCGAATAAGGTTGTGACCATGTGCCAACGTACGCGCCGGAACCCGTGTTCCGGCTGTGCAGATGCCAGCCAGACAGCCGGATGCTCCGTATATGCTAGATAAAATCGTCATCGCCAACCGTGGCGAAATCGCCCTGCGTATCCTGCGCGCCTGCCGTGAACTCGGTATCCGTACCGTCGCCGTGCATTCCACGGTCGACCGCGATCTGAAACATGTGCGTCTCGCCGACGAGTCGGTGTGCATCGGTCCGGCACCGTCGGCGCAGAGTTATCTGAACATCCCGGCCATCATCAGCGCCGCCGAAGTCACCGACGCGCAGGCCATCCATCCCGGCTACGGCTTTCTGTCCGAGAACGCGGATTTCGCCGAACAGGTTGAGCGCAGTGGTTTCATCTTTATAGGCCCGCGGCCGGACACGATTCGCCTCATGGGCGACAAGGTCTCGGCGATTCGTGCGATGAAAGAGGCCGGCGTGCCCTGCGTACCCGGCTCCGACGGACCGCTCGGCGACGATCCCGATCGCAACCTCGAACTTGGCCGCAAGATCGGCTATCCGGTCATCATCAAGGCGGCCGGCGGCGGTGGTGGGCGCGGCATGCGCGTGGTGCATACCGAAGCGAACCTGCTGAGCGCGATTTCGCTGACCCAGGCCGAGGCGCTGGCCGCCTTCAGCAACGGCATGGTGTATATGGAGAAATTCCTGGAGCATCCGCGTCATGTGGAGTTCCAGGTGCTGGCCGACGGCGAAGGCAATGCAATCCATCTCGGCGAGCGTGACTGTTCCATGCAGCGCCGCCATCAGAAGGTCGTCGAAGAGGCGCACGCGCCGGGCATTACGCCGGAACTGCGCGCGAAAATGGGCGCACGCTGCGGCGAGGCCTGCGCCAAGATCGGTTATCGCGGTGCCGGCACCTTCGAGTTTCTGTATCAGGACGGCGAGTTCTACTTCATCGAGATGAACACACGCGTGCAGGTCGAACACCCGGTCACCGAAATGATCACCGGCGTGGACATCGTCAAGGAACAACTGCACATCGCCGCGGGCCTGGGTCTGTCGTATAAACAGAGCGACATCAAGATCACCGGCCATGCGGTGGAATGCCGCATCAACGCCGAAGACCCGCGTAGCTTTATGCCGTCGCCGGGCACCATCCAGCAATTCCATTCGCCGGGCGGCCCGGGTATCCGTTGGGATTCACAAATCTACAACGGCTACCGCGTCCCGCCGAATTACGATTCCATGATTGGCAAGCTCATCGCCTATGGATCGGATCGTGCGACGGCGATGGCGCGCATGCGCGGCGCGTTGTCCGAGATCGTCGTCGACGGCATCAAGACCAATATCCCGCTGCACCAGGACATCTGAGCCGACGCCGCCTTCCTCGAAGGCGGAACGGATATTCATTATCTGGAAAAGAAGTTGGGGATGAAGTAGGTGTTGCGGTTATCTGGATTGGTTTGTAATCTCTGCTCGGGGTTGACCGAACAATCGCGGAAACTCCCATGAGTCTTCCATGATTTTCAGAAATAAATGGTCGTAGTAGCGATAAATCTCGAAGAGTGCATTGTGTTGTATTCCCTTGGAGCGGCCGAACGGGCATCCAAGGCTGGACATCTCAAGTTCTTGGTAGAGCTTTCGAGGTTCTGCAAAGAGTTCCGGCGGTATCTCCCCTAGGCGCACCACGCCGATAGTCTCGTCGTAATGCAGCAGGTCCTTGCGTAAATTGAGGATCTCATTTTCCTCAAGTGATATTCGTTGCGATAAACCCAAATAGAATTTCGTCTGATGCGCGAGGAAGTCCGCGGCATCCGCGGTCGTGATGTGCCGATTGCTCTTCAGCGCATGGCTCAGCCATATCACCAATTCACGCAGGTTGTTGGCGAAGAAAATGAGTTCGAATCTCGACGTGCGGGTGTGGCCTTGTTGCGGTTGGTATAGGAAATGATCCAAGAACACATGGATCCTGAAAGAATCCCATGTGTCGGATGCGGCCTGCTGTTCCTGGGCAAGGAATTGCCTGTAGAGTACGACGCTGGTTTTGAAGGCTAATTGAGTTGCGAGGGTGAGCCGGCCTTGTAGTGAATCCAGTATTTCATCGGTGCTTGGTGCGCTGCTACTCGATGCCGGATCGTTTTGGAGAGCGATCTGTTTGAATGTGGGGCGGTGAGGGTCTTGATTTGTTTTGATGAAAACCCCGTCCGTGAATGGTCGTCGGGCGGCGGCGTGTAATTTTATCTGCTGCTTAATCGGGTCCATAGACATCAGAGGCAGCGGTAAACTTTCATTTTCCGTGCTGCCTGACATGCATAATTCTGTCAGCTTGTAATAATGCCCCCAGAATGCGAGGAGTTGCTGGGTATTGTAGCGGAGCCGTGCCGCCCGCAATTCTTCTCTCGGATGTTTGCTTAGTATCTCGTTCGCGCGCGCCCTTAAGTAAGTGATGGCGCCGGGATTG
>JACRMO010000065.1 GCA_016214925.1 Gammaproteobacteria bacterium | reverse complement strand
TGTGGCTGTTCGCGAAAATACGCGAACAGGACGAACTGCGTTGGGTCGGCCTGCTGATGGCAGTGGTGCTGGTCGTCAGCCTGGGTGCCGAATGGAGCGGCTACCGCAATCTGGCGTTGACCATGCTGCGCTTCATCATCGGCTCGCTGTTCGCCTTCGGCGTGGTGCTGACCCTCATGCGTCTGTTCCATGAATTGTACGACGCGCTCGAACAGGGCGTCGGTCCCCGACCGCTGCGACTGCGGCAGTTGCTCAATGTCGCGCCGAACCGCCCAGTGCCGGGCCTGGTGTGGTTCCGTATCGCCACCAATGTGCTGCTGTGGTCACTGTTCGGCTATACGCTGTTGCGCATCTGGCACGTCTCCGCGGGCACCCTCACACAAATCGAAAATTCACTCTTCCGCGGCTTCAAGCTCGGTGACGTTCAGATCGTGCCGCTGCGTATTCTGCTGGCCATCGCCCTGTTCGCCGTGCTGGTCACGCTCGCGCGCTGGCTGCAAACGCGCCTGGATCGACGCTGGCTCACCTATGCGCGCATGGATCACGGCGCGCGCGAGGCCGTCGTCACCATCACCGGCTATGTGCTGGTTGTCCTGGCCGCGATCCTCGGCCTGAGCGTCGCCGGTTTCGATTTCGGCAAACTCGCCATCATCGCCGGCGCGCTCTCCGTCGGTATCGGTTTCGGCCTGCAGAACATCGTCAACAATTTCGTGTCCGGTCTGATTCTGCTGTTCGAACGTCCGGTGAAGACCGGCGACTGGGTGGTGGTCGGCGATACCGAAGGCTATGTGCGGCGCATCAGTATCCGCTCCACGCAAATTCAGACCTTCGACCACGCCGACGTGATCGTGCCGAATTCCGAACTCATCGCGCGTCAGGTGACCAACTGGACGCTGCACAACCGCCAGGGCCGCCTGCATATCCCGATCGGCGTGGCCTATGGCAGCGATATCGAGAAGGTGAAACAGGTGCTGGAACATATCGGCATCGACCATCCCAGCGTCATCACCGACGGCAGCGTCCCCAATCCCAAGGCGCTGTTCCTGGGCTTCGGCGAGACCGCGCTGAACTTCGACTTGCGCTGCTTCGTGCGCAACATCGACGAACGCGCACAGATCGTCAGCGATCTGAACTCCGCCATCTACGCGGCGTTTCGCGCCGAAGGCATCGACATGCCATTCCCGAACAAACCCGTGCCGCCTAAATAGCCTTACGTCTATACGCACACGGTCCTGAACACCGGTTGACTCAACTGGAGTTTATGCGCAGGAGAAAGGGTTTTTATTCTTTTCCTGTGGTTTATACTTTTCCGGAAGGAATGGATTCATTTCCATATATACATTAGAGCCATGGAAACGGGGGTTGGCCATGCCCGAAGACACGCGCAGTACCGACTGGGGCGCACTGGAAGATACAGCGCCGTTGTCGCAAAAACTTGATTACCTGCTGCAATCCCTGCGGGCGCATGGGATGGCGGTGGAACGACTGGCGGTGGTTGTCTATGACCCCCCTTTCGAAACACTCAAGACGTTTCTAAGTGCCGGCGACGATCCGCCAACGCTCTCGAACTACCAGGCACGGCTGGCCGACTTGCCCTCGCTGCAGGCATTGGTAACGCAGCGACAGGTGCGCGTGATCGACGACATGAAGGACAGCCCCACCGAGCATTCGCGCCATCTGCTGGCCGCCGGGTTCCATTCGAGTTACACCCTGCCCATTTTCCACGAAGACCAGTTCTTCGGCTTTATATTCTGCAACTCGCGCGTGCGCGGCTTCTTCACCCTGGCTGTGGTGGGGCAACTCGAACCGATCCTGAGACTGTTCGCACTCATCGTGATCGATGAGCTGCGCGCTGTGAACACCCTGGAGGCGGCGACCGCGACGGCTCGCTACATTACCAGCCACCGCGACTGCGAGACCGGAGCGCATCTTGGACGCATGGCGAGCTACAGCCAGCTCATCGCGCACGCACTCGCGGAGACGTTGGATCTGAGCGATGAATATATCGAATACCTGTTTCTGTTTGCGCCGTTGCACGATCTCGGCAAGATCGCCATCCCCGACAGCATTCTGCTCAAGCCCGCCCCACTGACGGTCGAAGAATACGACCTGATGAAGAGCCACACGGTCAAGGGCCGGGATATGGTGGAATTCCTGATCCACGAGTTTCACCTCAGCCACCTGACACACATCGACGTCCTGCGCAACATCGTGCTCTCGCATCACGAGGCCTACGATGGCAGCGGTTACCCCGAGGGCCTTAGTGGCGAAGCCATTCCGCTCGCGGCGCGCATCGTGACGACGGCGGATGTCCTCGATGCGCTCGCGAGTCAACGTCCGTACAAACCCGCCTGGCCCTTGGACATCGCGTTGGCTGAGCTTAAGCGGCTCGCCGGCAAACAGCTCGATCCGCAATGCGTGGGGGCGTTGGTCGCGCGGCGCGACGAGATCGAAGCCATCGCCCGGCAATACCAAGAAACGGTGTACGGCTGAGAACAGTTTCTCACCTTTCGGCTTGAGTCTTTCGCGCATGCATATGGAATCAACATCCACATAGATTCCGCTGAACATATGTTATCTACTTGATCTTGAATGCTAGCGCCTTCCAAATTTAGCTATCGAGTCTACTCTATTAAAACGAACGCACGTATTCGATGTATATATCCAGGTGAGGGAGATGGCCCAAACACCAGAGGGGATGTATATCCTGCTTATCAGCATTCACGGTTTAATCCGTGGCGCTGATCTGGAGCTCGGCCGTGACGCCGATACTGGCGGTCAGATCTTGTATGTGGTCGAACTGGCGCGAGCGCTGGCGGCGAACCCGAGCGTAGCGCGCGTCGATCTGCTCACCCGCCGGGTCGATGATCCGAAAGTATCATCCGACTACGCTAAACTGCTTGAACCTCTTTGCGACAAAGCAAACATCGTTCGCCTGCCGTGTGGCCCGCGCCGCTATCTTCGCAAGGAAGTCCTCTGGCCGTACCTCGATTGTTTCGCCGATCATGCCTTGGCGCATGTGCGCACTGTGGGCAGATGCCCGAGCATAGTACATGCCCATTATGCCGACGCCGGTTATGCCGGGGCGCGCATTGCCGGCCCGCTCGGCGTGCCACTGATTTTTACCGGCCATTCCCTCGGGCGCGTAAAGCGTGAACGCCTGCTGGCACGCGGCGCCAAAGAATCGAGCATAGAAAGTCAGTACAATTTTACCCGCCGCATCGACGCGGAAGAAATGGCGCTGGATGCGGCCGCACTGGTCATCGCGAGTACGCACCAGGAAGTCGGAGAACAATATCAGCTCTACGACAACTACCAGCCGCGCCGCATGGTGGTCATCCCCCCCGGTGTCAATCTGGAGCGATTCCATCCACCACGCCGCAATCAGCAGGATCCGCCGATCGCCGCCGAACTGAACCGTTTCCTGAGTGAACCGCACAAGCCACTGATACTCGCGGTATCGCGTGCCGACGAGCGCAAGAACATCGCGACCCTGGTGCGCGCCTATGCCGAGCATCCGCAATTGCGCGACAAGGCCAATCTGGCGATCGTGGCCGGCAATCGCGACGACATCAATGCCTTAGATAAGGGGCCGCGCGAGGTGCTCTCCGAGCTGCTAATGCATGTCGACCGCTATGACCTCTACGGGCATGCGGCCTATCCCAAACACCATCAAATAGATGATGTCCCGGATCTATACCGGCATGCCGCACGCACGCGCGGCGTATTCGTGAATCCCGCACTGACCGAGCCGTTTGGTCTGACCTTGATCGAAGCGGCCGCCAGCGGACTGCCGATCATTGCGACCAACGACGGTGGTCCATGCGATATCGTTGCGGTGTGTCGCAATGGACAACTCGTCGATCCGCTCGATGCCGCGCACATGGGTGAAGTCATCTATGTAGCCCTGTCGAACCGCAGACAATGGCGGCGCTGGTCCAAGAATGGCGTGCGTGGCGCGCATCATCATTTCTCCTGGCAGGGTCATGCGCAGCGCTATCTCGCGCAGGTTGGCAAATTAATCGCGCGGCAGCGGATGCGTGGCGTGACCCTGCCCAAGAGCCGCATGCCGACCGCCGATCGACTGCTGATCAGCGATATCGACAATACGCTGATCGGGGATGCCGAAGGGCTGCATGAATTACTGGTGCGACTACAGGCGGCCGGTAGCCGTGTCGGGTTCGGCATCGCGACCGGTCGGCGCATTGACAGTGCTGTGAAGATATTGCGTGAATGGGGTGTACCATCGCCGGACGTGATGATCACCGCAGTGGGCGGCGAGATCTATTACGGCCCGCGGCGGGTAGAGGATCTGGGTTGGCGACAGCACATCGACTATCGCTGGAAGCCGGATGCTCTGCGTAGCATCATGTGCGGCGTGCCAGGCGTGCACCTGCAACCGAAGAGCGAACAGCGCGTGCACAAGATCAGCTATTACTACGATCCCGAGGTCGCGCCAGACGTGCGCGAGATCGTGCGTCTGCTGCGTGTACACGACCTGCATGCCAATGTCATTTTCTCGCATCAGGAGTTTCTGGATGTGCTGCCTATCCGTGCCTCGAAGGGACTGGCGCTACGTTATCTCGCCCTGAAATGGGGTCTGCCTCCCGAACGTTTTCTGGTAGCGGGCGATTCGGGTAATGACGAAGAGATGCTAACCGGCAACACCCTCGCCGTCGTGGTCGGCAACCACAGCCCGGAACTCGAGCACCTACGCGGACAGCCGCGCATTCATTTCGCCGCGGGCGAGTATGCCTGGGGCATTATCGAAGGTACCGAGCGCTACGGCTTTCTGGGGACACTGCGCATACCCGAGGAGACATCCGCATGAAAGAAAGTGCGCTGCTGTTGGATATGTATGGCGAAACGCTCCAGGCCAACCGCGAAGCGATCTATCTGTTTCTGCGCCGGCTCATGAATCTCGGGCGGCCGCTTATGTTGCGGTCGGATATTCATGACGAATTCACCCAGTTCAGCGCCGGCCCCGAGGGCGCGGCATTGCCGGAAAGCGGATTTGGGAAGCTGTTGCAGCATGCACAAGAAGCCGTCATCGACGCGCCCTGGCTGTATCTCGCCGTGCGCCCGAGTATCGCGCGCTGGAGTTATCTGCGCGTCCATGCCGAAGCGTTGCAATTCGAGGATGTCGGTGTCGCGCGATTTCAACACGCCAAAGAGCGACTGGTCAATGCGGTAGCGGCCGAGAAAGACTGGATGCTGGAGGTCGATCTTGGACCTTTCAATCGTGAGTTTCCGAAATTACAGGAGGCGCGTTCCATCGGTCGCGGCGTGGAGTTCCTCAACCGCCGCCTCTCCAGTCAATTGTTCCGGGACATCGGGATGGGCGACAAGCGGTTGCTGGATTTTCTGCGCATGCACCAGTGCCGTGGCCAACAACTCATGCTCAATGGCCGGATAACCGAAGTCACCGAGTTACGCCGCGCGTTGCGCCGCGTTGATGAATATTTAGCCCTGCAGCCGCTCGACGCCGACTGGGGTACGGTCGGACAGATGCTCCAGTATCTCGGGTTCGAACCGGGCTGGGGCGCAACAGCGGAACGCATGCGCGACACACTGGGATTATTGAGCGACATCCTCGAAGCGCCCGAACCGGTCAGTCTGGAACGGTTCCTGGGACGTATGCCCATGATCTTCAATCTGGCGATCCTCTCGCCGCATGGCTATTTTGGCCAAGCCAATGTGCTCGGCCTGCCGGATACCGGCGGCCAAGTCGTGTACATCCTCGATCAAGTGCACGCGCTGGAAATGGAGATGCGCAAACGCATCAGCGAACAGGGCCTGGACATCGAACCACAGATTTTGGTGATCACCCGCCTGATTCCCGAAGCGCAGGGCACGACCTGCGACCAGCGCATCGAACCGATCGTCGGCACGCAAACTGCGCGGATCTTGCGCGTACCGTTCCGCGGTGACAGCGGCGAAGTGATCCCGCAATGGATCTCGCGCTTCGAGGTCTGGCCGTATCTGGAGCGCTTCGCGGTCGAAGTCGAAAAAGAACTGTTGGCGGAGCTGGGCGGACGTCCTGATTTGATCGTCGGCAATTATTCGGACGGCAATCTGGTGGCGACTATTCTCGCGCACAACCTCGGCGTCACGCAGTGCAATATCGCCCACGCCCTGGAGAAAGCCAAGTACGTCTATTCCGATCTGTACTGGAAGGACAACGATGCCCATTATCATTTCTCCTGCCAGTTCACTGCCGATCTGATCGCGATGAATGCGGCCGACTTCATCATCACCAGCACCTACCAGGAGATCGCCGGAAAGACCGACTCGGTCGGCCAGTACGAAAGTTACGGCGTATTCACCATGCCGGGACTGTATCGCGTGGTCAATGGCATCGACGTGTTCGACCCGAAGTTCAATATTGTTTCGCCCGGCGCGGACGCCGATGTGTATTTTCCCTATGACGATAGCGAACGCCGTCTGACCGGTCTGCACGAGGAAATCGAACGACTCATCTACGGCCCGGGGCAGGATAACGCCCGTGGCGTCCTGGTCGAGCGTGAAAAGCCGCTGATCTTCACCATGGCGCGCCTCGACAACATCAAGAACATCGCCGGCCTGGTGGACTGGTACGGCTCTAACCCACGCTTACGTGAAATGGCCAATCTGTTGGTGATCGCCGGGCATGTGGATGCCGTGCAATCCTCCGATCAAGAGGAACAGGAACAGATTGCGCGCATGCACGAACTCATGGACCGACACGATCTGGACGGGGACATGCGCTGGCTAGGCCTGCATCTGGAGAAAACGCTGGCGGGCGAACTGTATCGTTATGTCGCGGACGGCGGCGGCGTGTTCGTGCAGCCGGCGCTGTTCGAGGCCTTCGGCCTGACGGTGATCGAGGCGATGATCTCCGGGTTGCCGACCTTCGCCACCCGCTACGGCGGGCCGCTGGAGATCATCAAGCACGGAGAATCCGGCTTCCATATCGATCCGAACCATGGCGAACAGGCGGCCGAACTGATCGAGGAATTTTTCCTGCGCTGTCGCGATGATTCCAGCCATTGGAAGCGCCTCTCCGATGGCGGTATTCGCCGTGTTCGCGAACGCTACACCTGGGAGCTGTATGCCGAGCGCATGATGACCCTGTCGCGCATCTACGGCTTCTGGAAATACGTCACCAATCTCGAACGCGACGAAACCCGCCGCTATCTGGAAATGTTCTACGGGCTGCAGTTGCGACCGCTGGCGATGGCGTTGCAATAGCCACGACAGAAATTGCAGTCATCCAGCCTCCAGGCGGTGTGCCTCAGGCCAATCAGACTGGTGCTGTCTAAACGGTCGCTAGCCCACCTTCGGCAGATGCCGCAACGATTCCTTGATGGCTTCCTCTGGATACTCGTAATTTTCCAGCTGCCCGCTGAAGTAACGGTCATACGAGGTCATATCGAAATGCCCGTGGCCGGAGAGATTGAATAGCAGCGTCTTGGCCTCGCCGGTCTTGATGCATTCGCGCGCCTCGCGCACCACCGCGGCAATCGCATGATTGGATTCGGGCGCGGGCAGGATGCCTTCGGTGCGCGCGAACAGCACGCCGGCCTCGAAGGTTTCCAACTGCGGCACGGCCGTCGCCTCGATCAGGCCTTCGTTGTATAACTGACTCACCAGCGCCGAATCGCCGTGATAGCGCAGCCCGCCGGCGTGGATACCCGGCGGCATGAAGTCGTGACCCAAGGTGTACATCTTCATCAGCGGCGTCATGCCCACCGCATCGCCGAAGTCGTAGGTGTACACGCCCTTGGTCAGCGTCGGACACGAACTCGGTTCGACCGCGACCAAGCGGACGTTGCTGCCCGCCGCCTTGTCGGCGAAGAACGGAAAGGCGATACCGCCGAAATTGGAGCCGCCGCCGCAGGACGCGAACACCATGTCCGGATATTCGTCGACCAGCTTCAGCTGCTTGCGCGCCTCTTCGCCGATGATGGTCTGATGCAGCAGCACATGATTGAGCACCGAACCCAACGCATAGTTGGTGTCCTTGCGCCCGGCCGCCTCTTCGACGGCTTCGGAAATCGCGATGCCGAGCGAACCTTCCGAATCCGGATGCGCTTTCAGAATCTGTCGTCCCGCCTCGGTCATGTCGGTGGGACTGGCGAACACCTCCGCGCCCCAGGTCTGCATCAGCGAACGCCGGTACGGCTTCTGCCCGTAGCTGATCTTCACCATATACACGCGCACCTCCAGCCCGAACATCTGCCCGGCCAACGCCAGCGAACAGCCCCACTGCCCCGCGCCGGTTTCAGTCGTGAGTCGTTTGATGCCCGCCTGCTTGTTGTAGAACGCCTGCGCCACCGCTGTGTTCGGCTTGTGCGAACCGGCCGGACTCACCGCTTCGTTCTTGTAGAAAATCTTCGCCGGTGTTTTCAGCGCCGCTTCCAAACGATGCGCGCGATACAAAGGCGACGGTCGCCACAAGCGCAACACCTCGCGCACCTCTTCCGGAATCGGTATCCAACGTTCGCCCGAAATTTCCTGCATCACCAACGCTTCCGGAAAAATCCCCAGCATCGCCTCCGGCGGCACCGGCTGCCCGTCCGGCCCCAGATACGGCGCCGGCTTGTTCGGCATGTCCGCGATGACGTTGTACCAGTGGGTGGGCATCTCGGATTCGGGGAGTAGGATTTTGGTTTGCATGGGGGGCTCCTCTCGTGGGTGTTGTGGGTCGCGGTCGATTGTCGCGTTGGGGGATAATCACACAAGTGACTGGACTAGGCAGCCGAATCTTTTGGGTAGGAGTTGATCTAAGGCAGGGGCGAGGATAAGCTCCTGCTACGTAATGAGCGGTTCTGGGCTGCCAATTTAGGGGCAATCCACCGAACTGCCTACAAAAATAACCCCCGACTTTCTCTTCTGTACATAATTCCTTTGCTTGCGCATTGCGCTCGAGGCGCTCATGGCTAAACCAAGAATTTTTGTTAGTTCTACTTACTTCGACTTACGGGTTGTGAGAGCGGATCTGGAAAGA
>JACRMO010000064.1 GCA_016214925.1 Gammaproteobacteria bacterium | reverse complement strand
GGATGTGCCGGGTCAGAAGTTTTTCTACTCGGAACGCGCCGCTCAGGTTCTGGGTTTGCCGCATCAGCGCGAGTATCTGGACCTTGCCTCGATGGTGCGCGATGCGACCACGGAAGAGACTTGGTCAGGCCTCGCGGCCGAGCTGCTGGGATATCTCGGTGAATCATCGTCGGTCACACTAGATATCGATTTTCCACTGAAGGGTGATGCCGCTGCACCCGGTTGGGCCCGGCTGAAGGGACAAGTGCTGCTGGGGCCAAGGGGTAACGTCATTCGGGTTTCGGGTTCCGTAGCGGATACCACCGACATGCATCGCCATGCCGAGGAGATTCGCCTTCGCTCGATCACGGATGAACTCACGAACCTCCCCAACCGTTCCGCACTGATGGCGCACATCGAGTCCGCACTGCGCGGTGCCAGTCATGACGGCACGCAGGTTGCGCTGTTTGTGTTGGACATTGATGGATTCAAGCGGGTCAACGATACACTTGGACATCATGTCGGGGATGAACTGATCAAGGAAACGGCCCGTCGTTTGCGCGCGGTCATGCGGGAAACAGATTTTGTGGCACGTCTCGGTGGCGATGAGTTCGCGGTACTCATGAAACTCAATACTGAAGTTCAGGCGCGCCATGCCGGGCGCAAGATACACGTTGCACTGCAACGCCCCGTGGCGTTGGGGGAACATGTGCTGAATATCGACGCCTCGATAGGGGCGGCGTTCTATCCGGATCACGGCGATAACGCGGCGGCCATGTTGCGGCACGCCGATGTCGCCATGTACCAGTCCAAACGGTTGCGCGAGCCGTTCAGCATCTACGTTGCGGAAGCCGACCCCAACAGTCTGCGCAGTCTTCGCATCGAGAACGATCTAAGGACAGCGATCACCGACGGTTCGTTGCAGCTTTACTACCAGCCCAAGATCCATCTGCCGTCGCGCACCTTGTCCGGTGTCGAGGCGCTGTTGCGCTGGATACACCCGGAACTTGGACCCATAGCACCGATGGAATTAATTCCTCTGGCCGAACGCACTGGGCTGATCCGCCCGCTGACACGCTGGATCGTGGACGCCGCGCTGACTCAGCAGGCGGAATGGGAGTCATCGGGATTGCGGATTTCTGTCGCGATAAATCTTTCCATATGGGATCTCGAAGACCCTGGTCTGGTGCGCTACATCGAGCAGCGCATCCGGGAACATGGCGCGACACCCGACCGTATTGAATTTGAAATCACCGAAAGCATGATGATGACCGACCCAGAGGGTACGTTGGGCACGCTGTCACGTCTGCGGCAACTTGGTGTGCGGCTGTCGATCGACGATTTCGGGACCGGTTTTTCGTCGCTTGCCTATCTCAAACGGTTCCCCGTGACCGGGCTAAAAATCGACAAGAGTTTCGTGCAGAAGATACCGGACAGCGAAAAGGATCAGGCCATCGTGCGGAGTATTGTGTCGCTTGCCCATAGTCTGGGTCTTGAAGTGATCGGCGAAGGCGTGGAAGACACGGCGTGTATGACCTTGCTTGCCGAAATCGGTTGTGATATTGCACAGGGTTACCATATCACCCGCGCGGTACCGGCGTCTGAGTTCGCGCAATGGCTCGCGAAGAGCGGCTTCGGTTATGCTAGAAAACCGCAGGCCACAAGTTTCAGATCCATTAATCAATAACACGTCGCACGAGTGCTGGATGCTCATGCGTATGTGTATGCGGCGCATGTTGCAGATGCCACAGCGAGGCGCATGCTTCAGCATCATCGCGCGTCGGCCATCTTAGCCAGTGATGCAGTCTACGCCGCCATATTTTTGGCGACGCTCCGCCGCACATCTCAGCCCCACAGCACTACACGTTCACCTTGTCTGCCCTGTCTGACTGCGTTGCAGTTTTATGACGGCTGTGTTACACGGTAGCGGTATTGTCGATATCATCAAAAAAACAAAATGGCTGCATGCCGCCTAGGAGGAACTCGTGGAACTCGGTTTAGATATGCTCAAGACATTTACTGCACCCTCATTGCTACCCACCGATACCGGAAGCGCCAAACGACTGACATCCTTTGCCCATGGCGGCGGCTGCGGCTGCAAGGTGGAGCCAGCGCAGCTCAAGCGACTGCTAGAAGGTGTGCCGCGCCGTTCCGCGCACCCCGATCTCCTGGTCGGTGTCGAACACAGCGACGATGCCGCTGTGCTGAGACTTAACGAACATCAGGCGATCGTCTTTACCAACGACTTCCAAACACCCCTGGTGGACGATCCCTATATCTACGGGCTTGCCGCCGCGGCCAATGCCCTGAGCGATGTGTATGCCATGGGTGGCGTCCCGCTGATGGCCACGGCGATCGCCGGATTCCCCGTCAACGATGTGCATCATGAGCGGTTGGCCGACATCATGCGTGGCGGTGTCGATGCCTGCAAAGCCGTGGGCATTCCCCTGGCAGGCGGCCATACCATCGACAACCCTCAGCCGATTTTCGGTCTGGCCGTGGTCGGCGAAGTGCATCCGAATAAGATCAAAACCAACGCCGGCGCCCGTATCGGCGATCGCATCATCCTGACCAAGGCCATTGGCATCGGTGTGCTGGCCAGCGCGCTCCGGGCCGAGCTCCTGACTGTCGAAGGCTATGGCGCATTGGTCGACGCCATCACCCAGATCAACACGCCGGGCGCGTGGCTCGGTAAGCTGGAAGACGTCCATGCGCTCACCGACATCACGGGGTTTGGTCTTGGCGGCCACCTCGTGGAAATGGCGGAAGGCGCATCCGTCACCATGCGCGTGAACAGTGCTGTTATCCCGACTTTGCCGGGCACCGTCGACTTCACGCGTGAAGGCGTGGTTCCGGGCGGGGCCTATCGGAACATGGAGGCCTACCGGCACCAGCTCTCATTCGGTGGCTGGGACCTCGATCTTCAATTGCTGTTCACCGACCCCGAGACCAACGGTGGTCTGTTGGTAACGGTATCGCCCGCGGCCGTCGATCCCATTCTCACCCGCTTGCACGCCGAGGGTTTTGCCGACTCGCTGGTCATTGGCGAGGTGGTCGCTGCGACGGACCACGCCGTCGAGTTCATTTGAGTACATGACGTGATGGATGCCGGTCTTGGGATGTTGATGTTTGTGGTGGGTCTGGGTGTGGGCGTCGTGTCCGGGCTGTTGGGTATAGGTGGGGGGATCATTGCGGTCCCTCTGCTTCTGTATGTTCCTCCGGCACTAGGATTTGCTGCGTTCGGCATGAAAGCCGTTGCCGGCATTACCTCGGTGCAGAGTTTTGCCGGTGCGGTATCCGGTGCCTTTGGTCACCAGCGTCACCGTCGTGTGCATCCCGAACTCGCGCTGTATCTGGGCATTCCCATGGCTCTGGCGTGTCTGGTCGGTTCGCGCCTTTCAACGCATGTTTCGGAAAGCATGATGCTGCTGGTGTTCGCTGTGATGGCCAGCGTCGCCAGCGTGATGATGTTGCTGCCCAAGCGCGACGCGGCGCATGAAGAGACACTCGAAGACGTCCGTTTCAGTCGTGCCATGGCGGTCGTGATCGGCGTGGGGATCGGCAGCCTGTCGGGCATTATTGGTCAGGGCGGCGCATTCCTTTATGTACCGGCCATGCTATATATCCTGAGCATACCGACGCGCATCACCATCGGCAGTGCCCTGGCGGTCGGCATTCTCTCGGCCGGTGCCGTGCTGCTGGGCCGTCTGGGTACCGCGCAGATCCCCTGGTTTGAGGCGGGCCTGGTCGTGCTGGGTGTGATACTGGGTTCCCAAGTCGGCACTACACTTAGTCAACGTACGCCGCGTGTGTTCCTGCGGCGTGCGCTGGCGGTGGTCATCCTGGGCACCGCCATCAAAATCGCTATGAGTGTCGCCGCGTGAGCAGGGTGGTGTGTCTGGCGGCAAGTTTTGCATTGCTGGTAGGTATCGCGCACGCGGAACCTCCAGCAGGGTATGCCTTTCGGTCTTATCCCGAGGCCTTGCGCAGCGCCACGGCGTCCGGCAAGCATGTCTTTCTCTATCTGGGACGGCACGGCTGCGGTTACTGCGAGAAGACCAACAAAGAGTCCTTTTCCAATGATAACTTGCACACCCGCCTCGGCGAGTCTTTCGAGCTGGCGTATGTCGATTCGGAGGGGAACGGTCGTCTGCAGCTTCCCAGCGGCGAGCGACTGACGGAAGCTGCGTTTGCGGAACGTCTGAACGCGCTTGGGACACCGGTTTTTTTCGCGCTGGAGCCGGACGGCACCGAAATCACTCGCCTGTACGGTTTTCAAAGCGCCGAAGCACTCTTGGCCTTCCAGGAATATATCGTGGCCAAACATTATAAAATGGTCAGCTTCCGCAACTTCATTGCCGCGGGTGATCAACCCAAACCATGATGAAAGCGATCGTCCGGCTCGCTGCTCTGCTGTGTTCAGCACACGCTTATGCCACATGGGAGTTTAGCGCGCCGCTCGACGTCTCTCCGGATCACGCGCCGAATGTCTTTCAACATCTAGATGCTTCTGGACGTCGCAACATCGCGGTGAATCGCGATGCGGTGGCGGTTGTTTGGGAAGACAACCACGCCGGACAACCGGACGCCTACATCGCACTCAAGCGGCTTGCGGATAAGACATTCTCGACACCCCAGCGGGTCAGCGCCGGAGCCGAAGCCTTCGCTCCGGGCGTGGCCGCCTTCGGCGCGGGTTTTCTGGCGGGCTGGACTGAAGGCGATACGGTTTGGGTGCGCTATGTCGACGGAAATGGCATCGGCCAACCTGTGCGACTGTCCACACGTACCGCTGACCAACTCGCGCTCGCGCCGCTCGATCTCCAGACTGCATTGGCGGTCTGGATGGAAACACGGGCTGACGGCACCTGCATTCATGCGGCCCGCCTGGCATTCGTGGGAAACAGCGTCACCGCGGGCCGTGCATTTCCTGTGTCGGACTGTGCATCACAACGTTTCCAGGCGCGGCCCGCACTGGCGACGGGCCCAAAAGGTATATTGGTGGTATGGCAGGATCGCAGCACCGGGATTAATCGGGTCTACGTAAGCGTCGCTGCAGATGCCCGGCATTTTTCTCCGCCAGTCCAGATCAACGACACCATCGAGAAGTCCGCGACCTACGGCAGCGGTTCTTCAGCCATCGATCCTGTTGTTGCCCAGTCAGCAGCAGGCTGTTGGGCGGTTTGGCTGGATAAGCGCGCGGACCGGGCCGGCTATAAAATCTACAGTGCGCAGAGCGCCGATGGGCGCGTGTGGTCGGATAACCTGAAGGTGCAGGATGATTTTGGCGATGAAACCCCCCAGTGGTCGGTGTCGGTGACAGACATTTCCCCAGGTGGAGCGTTGGTCGCATGGTCGGATGCACGAGAGGGCAATGGCCAGGACATTTATTATTCAGTTTTTCAGGATGGCGCATGGAGCGACAATTACCTGCTTGAACATGCTGCGGCCACTCATGGCCAGGACAGTCCCGCATTGGTCAGCGATGCGAACGGTGGGGTGCATCTTATCTGGCGGCAGCAGTCTGATCACGGTGATAGCCGTATCAAATATGCCTACGGGCGGCGTACAGCCGATCATTAGACATGAACTCGCCCGTACCCATGCCCATCATGCCGGTGCCGCCGCGACGTCCCATCGAGGCGCGTCCCAACTGCTGCTCCGCGGTGTTCGCCGCACTGTTCAGATCGCCTTTGCCCAATGCGACGGTCAGTGTATGGCGATGCGGCATGGCGTCTTCCTCCGGATGTTCCCGGCTCCAACCGTCTGCTAGGGCTGCTCCCACTTCAAGACCTGCACTTCCAGCAGCGTGATCACGATCTGGTTCTGGCTCGGACTGTAGTGCGTGGTGCGGCGCGTGGTATAGCGCAGCGCTTGTCCTTCCCAGTGCAGACTTTCGTCGAGGATGGCGGTGCCGACCGCGGTACGTCCATCCTTTGCAATCCGATAATCCGCCTGCTGCGCGCGGATCTGGTAATCCTGCGCCACGCTGAGCGCATGCCAGGCATAGAGCAGAAATTCCTCGCGGTTGAACAACAGCGTTTGAAATCGTCCTTGCTCGGTCGGCACCTTAATGCTGGCTTGGAAATTCTCGGCCAGATACGGTGCGAGGCCTAATACATCGCCTTGTTGCGTGGCCTTCAAGGTGGCGCGGTCGATCGTCGCAAGCGCGGTCGCGCTCAAGGGCGGCGTGGCATGCGCGGGCGCGCCGAAGACTAACAAGATAAGCACAATGATCAGACGGGACATAGGCGTTACGGCAATCCAGGTCTAGGCTGATGCGCATTCTAGCAGGCACGCGCTAAGCGCGGGGTGAATACGCGGGCGGTTAAACGGTCGCGGGTACGACGTAGTTCGCAATACAGCGGTTTGTCACAGCAGAAACAACGTTCCCAATCCCAGAAACGCCATGAAGCCGACCACGTCGGTGACGGTGGTCAGGATGACCGAGCCGGCGAGCGCGGGGTCGATGCCGAAGCGTTGCAGCAGCAGCGGGATGCTGATGCCGGCGAGCGCGGCGCACACCAGATTGATGATAATGGCCGCGCCGATGATGAGGCCGATCTGTGCGCTTTGGAACCAAGCCATGGCGATGAGTGCGACCACCACCGACCACAGCAGGCCGTTGAGTCCGCCCACGGCGAGTTCCTTGAACAGCAGCCAGCGCGCGTTGGTCTTGCCGATCTTGCCGAGCGCGAGGCCGCGGATCACCAAGGTGAGTGTCTGGCTGCCGGCAATGCCGCCCATGCTGGCGACGATGGGCATGAGCACGGCGAGCGCGACAACCTTTTCCAGTGTGCCGGCGAACAGGCCGATCACCCACGAGGCGAGAAACGCCGTGACCAGATTGATGCCCAACCACACCGCGCGGCGCGTGGCGCTGTGGATCACCGGCGCGAAGATATCGTCTTCCTGATCGAGACCGGCCATGCTCATCAAAGAGTGGTCGGCCTCGTCGGTGATCACGTCGACGACGTCGTCGATGGTGATGCGACCGAGCAGCTTGCCGCTGTCGTCGACCACGGGCGCGGAGATCAAGTCGCGGTCCTGGAAAATCTTGGCCACGTCGACATCGGCGAGGTCGGCGCGGATGCCCTCGATCTCGCGGTCCATCACCTCGGCCACGGTCATGTCCGGGTCGCTGGTGAGCAGGGTGGTGAGCGGCAGCATGCCGAGGTATTTGTCGTAACGGTTGACCACCATCAGACTGTCGGTGAGATCCGGGATATCGCCGCGCAGGCGCAGGTAGCGCAGCACCACGTCCAGCGACACGTCGGCACGCACGGTCACCGTGTCGACGTTCATCATGCCGCCGGCGGTGTCCTCCGAATAGGACAGCACCGCTTCCAGGCGATGCCGGTTCTGCAGGTCCATGGCGCGCAGGACTTCGTGGATCACCGCGCCGGGCAGGTCGGCCAACAGGTCGGCGAGGTCGTCGGTGTCCAGACCCTCGGTCATGGCCACCAATTCGCCGGGTTCCATTTCCTTGATGAGGCCGGAACGGACCTCGTCGTTCACATGCAGCAGCACTTCACCGTGGTCTTCCGGATCGACCAGTTCCCAGAGGATGACACGCGGGCCTTGCGGCAGCGATTCCAGCAGGTCACCGATCTCGGCCGGGTGCAGGTTGTGCACCAGTCGCCGCACCCGGCCGGCCGCACCCGAGGCCAATGCCTCGGAGAGCATCTCCAAGCGGTTCTGGGTGCTGGGCTGTTCGGTGTTGATGTCGGCCATGTGCCGTCCTCGGAGTGGCGTTGCAGCGCGCGGAGGTTAACAGTCGCAGTGTATCAGCACGGGCGGGGCGGTCGAAAGCGGGGAATGGTTACAAGATGAAGTTTCAGATTTCCGCAATCTTCGCCAACAGCGCGCGGATGCGGCCGGGTTCGAATTCCAGCAGCAGTTCTTCGGTGAGCGGACGCAACTGCCGGGTGTCGCTGCCGGTGATGATGCTCTTCACCTCCAGCAGGGTGGTCGGCAGCATGCTGAAGTCGCGCAGGCCCAAGCCGAGCAACAGGCGCGTGTAGAGCGGGTCACCGGCCATCTCGCCGCACATCGACACCGGGATGCCGGCGTTGGCACCGGCCTCGATCACGCGGTGGATCAAGGCCAGCACGGCCGGATGCAGCGGGTCGTAGAGATAGTTCACCTCGTCGTCGATGCGGTCGATGGCAAGCGTGTACTGGATCAGGTCGTTGGTGCCGATGGACAGGAAATCCAGGCGCGCGGCGAAGAAATCCGCCGTTAGTGCCGCGGCCGGCACCTCGATCATGCCGCCGATGGGCATGTCGGGATCGTAGGCCAGGCCCTCGCGGTCCAAGTCGCGGCGGGTTTCGGCGATGAGTTCCAGAACCTGCATGAGTTCCTGACTGTTGGACAGCATCGGCACCATCAAGCGGGTGGGGCCGAGCGCCGAGGCGCGCAGAATCGCGCGCAACTGCGGCCGGAACAGATTCAGATTGCGTAGACACAAACGCACGGCGCGCAGACCCAAGGCCGGGTTGAGGCATTGGCGCGTGGTGTGGCCGCTGTCGACCTGTTTGTCGGCGCCCAGATCCAGAGTGCGGATGGTCAGCGGCAGGCCGTCGAGGGCGCGGATCACTTCCGAATAGCGCTCCAGTTGTTCCGCCTCGCCCGGCGTGTCCTCACGGTTCATGTACAGGAATTCGGTGCGGTACAGACCGACACCGTCGGCACCGGCGGCGCGCACGTCGGCGACGTCGTCGAGCATTTCGATGTTGGCCTGCAGATCGATGTGCAGCCCGTCGCGGGTGATGGCGGGCGCGCCGCGCAATTTTTGCAGCGCGCGTTGCTGCCGCAGTTCGTCTTCCTGTAGCTCGCGGTAATAATCCAGCGTGCGCGCATCGGCGCCGGCGATGACAACGCCGCGCTGGCCATCGACGATGATGAGTTCGTCGTCGCGGATGAAGCGGCGGATATTGCGCACGCCGACCACGGCGGGCAGGCGCAGGCTGCGCGCGATGATGGCGGTGTGCGAGAGCGGGCCGCCGTATTCGGTGACGAAGGCGGTGATGCCCTGATGCTGCATGAGCACCGCGTCGGCCGGTGTCAGATCGTCCGCCAGTAGAATGCTGCCGGTCAGCCGTACGTCGCCCGCGTCGCCGGTTTCATCCGGTTCGTGATGCTGATGGATCAGAATGCGCAGGATGCGCGTGACGACGTGATCGACATCGTCCTTGCGCATGCGCAAATAGGCGTCGTCCATGGCCTCGAACACCTGCACCAGCGCATCGCGTTGCAGTTTCAGGGCCCACTCGGCATTGCATTGCCGGCTGACGATCAGATGCTCGGGCGCAACTGTCAGCGTCGAGTCTTCGAGCATCAGGATGTGCGTGTCGATGAAGTCGACGATGTCGGCACGGGTGTTGGGCGGGATGCGTCCGCGGATGGCATTCAATTGACCGCGCGCCACTTCCAAGGCGCGGCGGAATCGGGCGACCTCATCGTCCAGCAGGTGTATGGGAATGACGTATTCCAGCACCTCCAGCTCACCGCGCTGGAGCAGGTGGGCCTTGCCGATGGCAATGCCGCGCGAAACGCCGATACCGGTGAGCTGGACGGTCATGGTGGTCTTGCCAACCTCCTGCTGTGTCTATCGGACGATAAAACCATTTGCCGGTACGTCCCTTCTCTCTCCGGGAGAAGGACAGGATGAGGGAATCATATCTTTATCCCCTCACCCCGACCCTCTCCCGAAGGGAGAGGGGGCATGAATTTATTCCGCTTCCTGGAAGCGCTCCAGGATCAAGGCTTCGATCTGCTGCAACGCGCTGGCTTCGTCGGGGCCGTCGGCACTGATGGTCAGCGTGGTGCCCTTGGAGGCTGCCAGCATCATCACGCCCATGATGCTCTTGCCGTTGACCTTGTGCTGGTTGCGCGCCACTTCGATGCTGCTTTCGAACTGCGAGGCCAGGGTCACGAATTTGGCCGCGGCGCGCGCGTGCAGCCCGAGCTTGTTGATGATGGTGATGTCTTTCTGCTGCATCTCAATTTCCAGGTAAGGGTTGGTACAGCACGACACCGTCGCGCCCGCCGCTCTGCGCCTTGTGGGCCAATTCATCCAGATTCAGGCGTGGGTAGTTCAACACGCGGATCAGCATTGGCAGATTCACGCCGGAGACGATCTGTACTTTGTAACGCCCCTGCAAGCGGCTCGCGATGTTGCTCGGGGTTGAACCAAACATGTCGGTCAGGATCAGCACGCCGCCGCCACCGTTGAGTTGCTCCACCAGCTCGGTGGCGCGCGTGTACATGCTCTCAGTATCGCAGTCGAAGGACATCGACAGGGTGGCGCAGGCCAGTGGGCACACGCCAAGCATGCGCGAGGCGGTTTCCAGCAGATAGTCGCCGAGTTTGCCGTGACTGACGATCAGCAGGCCGACGCTCACGGCAACTCCCGATGGCGCACCAGTACCGACGGATAATGGGCTTTGAAGTAATCGCCCAGCCGCTGCGCCAGATACACCGAGCGATGCTGGCCGCCGGTACAGCCCAGGGCCACGGTCAGGTAACTGCGGTTTTCGCTTTCGAAGCGCGGAATCCATGTGGCGAGGAAATCGCAGATCTCCGTGTACATCTCGTCGACCAGCGGCTGTTCGTTCAGATAGTCGACGACATCCTGATCGAGTCCGGTCTGCGGACGCAGGCGCGGGTCCCAATGCGGATTCGGCAGGCAGCGCACATCGAAGACGAAATCGGCATCCTCGGGTACGCCGTGCTTGAAGCCGAAGGATTTGAACAACAGCGACAGTGTGCCTTCGGTTTTGGCGCCAACCCGTTCCTGCACCAGATCGCGCAGTTGATGCACGTTGGTATGGGTGGTGTCGATGTGCAACGAGGCATTGGCCGAGATCGGTTGCAGCAGCGAACGTTCCTGGCGGATGGCGTCGGACAGCGTGACGTTGCCCTTGCCGAGCGGATGCTTGCGGCGGGTCTCGCTGAAGCGTTTCAGCAGGGTTTCGTCGTCCGCTTGCAGATAGAGGATTTCGGCGCGGATTTCGCGCTCGCGCAGGCGCTTGAGAATCTGCGGGAAATGTTGCAGGTCGTCGGATAGGCTGCGTGCGTCGATGCCCACTGCGACGTTGTCCTGGCTGGCGCGCGGGTTGTCCAGCAGCTGTTGGACAAAGGCCTCGAGCAGACCGAGCGGCAGGTTGTCGATGCAGTAATAGTCGAGGTCTTCGAGCGTGTGCAGAGCCACGCTCTTGCCGGAACCCGACAGGCCGCTGACGATGACCAGCTTCATTGAATTCCGCCCTGCTCGGACAAGTCCTGCGTGGGCGAGCTTGCGAGCGCCGCCGAAGGCGGTCGGAACGGACTGCCAAGGGAGAGAGCTCCGCTACTCCCCCTTGGCAATCCCCCAACGGTAAGGAAGGTGAAGTATGAATTCATATCCCCGGGCGACTGAGGTTAGTCATTTGCGTTTTGTTCGATTTGTTTTTGTTGCCGATCGATGAATACCTGGCTGGCATCATACCCCTTCAGCGCCAGGATGTGAGTACGTGCCGCCGCCTCGACCATCACCGCCAGGTTGCGGCCCGGCGCCACCGGCAGGGTGACCTCGGGGATCTCCAGTCCGAGGATCTGCTGGGTGCGGCGGCTGCCGCGCAGCCGGTCGATGGCGCGGATTTGATCCTCGCCCATCTTGTCCAGGTGGATCACCAGGCGCAGGTACTTGCTCTGTTTGATGGCGCTATCGCCGAACATGGCGCGGATGTTGAGTACGCCCAGGCCGCGCACCTCCAGGAAATCGCGCAGCAATTCCGGGCAGGTACCACTGATCAGATCCGGGGCGACGCGGGAGAATTCCGGGACGTCGTCGGCGATCAACCGGTGACCGCGGCTGACCAGTTCCAGTGCCAGTTCGCTTTTGCCGACGCTCGGGTCGCCGGTGATCAGCACGCCGATGCCCATGACCTCCATGAACACGCCATGCAAGGTGGTGCGCTGGGCGAACAGACTGCCGTAGTAATGTTGCAGGTGCGAGATGATTTCCTGGCTGGACAGCGGCGAGGTGAGCACCGGCAGCGGCGTGGCGTCCGCGCGCTGGCGGATGTCATCCGGCAGTGGCTGGTTATCGCATAGGACGATCAGGTCGGCATAGTCGCCGAACAATTGCTTGATGGCATCCTTGCGCGAGTTGGTGCGCAGGCCGTTCAGATAGGTGACTTCGGTTTGGCCGATCAGCTGAATGCGGTGCGGATGGATGAAGTTCAGGTGCCCGATCAGCGAAATATCGGTGCGTTCATCGCCGGGCTCATAGCGGATGGTGCGGCGCCGGCCGCTCTGTCCGGCCACCCAGTTCAACCCCAACCGGGCGTGCAGATTATCGAACAGCAATGCGGCGGTCAGCGGCTCGTTCATGCGGTGGCGCGTCGGGGTTCCCAGTGCGACAACAGTGTATAGAGTTCGTGGTCGTCGCGCGCGGCACGCAGCTGCTGGGCGAAACCCGTATCGCTGAACATCTGCGCCAGTTGCGCCAGCCATTGCAGGTGCGTGTCGGGGGATTCCTCCGGCACCAGCAGGGCGAATACCAAATCAACGGGGCGATTGTCCAGCGCCGCGAAATCAATGGCGGTGTCTAAACGGATGCAGGCGCCGATCGTCTCCGGCAGTCCGGGCAGACGGCCGTGCGGGAAGGCGATGCCGCGTCCCAGCCCGGTGCTGCCCGAACGCTCGCGGACGACGAGACTGGCGAGCACAGTGGCGGCTGCGATGTCGGGCATGCCCCGGGTCAGCAGCTGACCGAGGTGCTCCAGCGCCTGTTGCTTGCCATCCGCCGGCAGGCCGCAGACAACCCGTTCCGGGGTGATGAGGCTGGCGATGGGTGGCATGAGTTGCGTTGCGACCGGGGTGGGCGGCGTGCGATCGATCAGGCCTCGCGGTTTTTGATCGAACCTTCGCTGCGATGATGGTCGGTGACCTTTTCCTTGTGCTTCTTCAGCTGCCGGTCGAGCTTGTCGGCCAGCGCGTCGATGGCCGCGTACATGTCTTCTTCGATGGCGTCGGCATGCAGATTGTTGCCGGACAGGTGCAGGGTCGCTTCGGCCTTCTGCCGCAGTTTTTCCACGCTCAGCACAACATGAAGGTCGGTCACGTTGTCGAAATGCCGCTCCAGACGCTCCATTTTCGAATTCACGTACTGGCGCAGCGCGTCGGTGATTTCGACATGGTTACCGGTGAGGATGATCTGCATGGTACTACTCCTTCAGAAAGGCCTGCTTAGACGAGGCGTTTACGTTCACTGGATGGGGGGATGGCCAGCGCTTCGCGGTATTTGGCGATGGTGCGGCGTGCGACATTGATACCTTCTTTTTCCAGCAAGTCGGCGATCTTGCTGTCGCTGAGCGGTTTGTTTGCCGGCTCTTCCGCGACCAGTTTTTTAATCATAGCCCGGATCGCGGTGGCCGAACATTCGCCGCCGTCGGAGGTGCCGACGTGGCTGGAAAAGAAATACTTGAATTCGTAGATGCCGCGCGGCGTGTGCATGTATTTCTGGGTGGTGACGCGCGAGATGGTGGATTCGTGCATCTCCACGGTCTCGGCCACGTCGCGCAGCACCAGCGGCTTCATCGCTTCGTCGCCGTAGTCGAGGAAGCCGCGCTGGCGTTCGACGATACAGGTGGCGACTTTGAGCAGTGTCTCATTGCGGCTTTGCAGGCTCTTGAGGAACCAGCGCGCCTCCTGCAAATGATTGCGCAGGTAATTATTGTCGTCGCTGTTATCGGCGCGCTTTACCATGTTGGCGTACTGCGCATTGATGCGCAGCTTGGGCGCCGCTTCGGGATTGAGGTCGACGCGCCAACGGCCGTTGCGCTTGCTGACAAATACGTCGGGAACCACGTATTGCGGTGGCGGACCGGAGATCTGCGAAGCGGGGCGCGGATTGAGCGTCTGAATCAGGCTGATGATGGCCTGGAGGTCGCTTTCCTCGATTTTCATGCGTCGCATGATCTGGCTGTAGTCACGCGATCCGAGCAGGTCCAGGTGTTGGGTAACCACCTTCAAGGTTTCCGCAAGCCAGGGTGTCTCGGGGGGGAGTTGCTTGAGCTGGATCTCCAGGCATTCTCCGAGATTGCGTGCACCGACGCCGATCGGATCGAAGTGCTGGATGCGGTGCAACACCGCCGCGACCTCGTCGAGTTCAATGTCGGGATTGTCTTTTTGCAGGCCTTCGAGCAGCCCTTCCAGCGTGACGTTCAAATTGCCATCGTCGGTGATGGAGTTGATGATGGTCGCGGCGATGGCCTGGTCGGTGGGACTGAACGGCGCCATCTCCATCTGCCATATCAGATGGTCATAGAGGGTCTCGCCGCCGGCGTTGTGGGTCTCGAAGAAATCCCGGTTGTCGTCCCCGCCCGGCGCGCTGAGGCTGGTGGCGCCGGAGTCGTAGATGGCGTCCCAGTCGCTGTCGACGTACAGTTCGTCGGAGATCTGCTCGGGGCTGGAGAAATCCGCTTCCGAATCTTGCGCGGCGCCGAACTCGGTCTCGCTGGCCGCCTCGGTTTCGGCGCGCTCGTTCTCACCGCGTTCGCGCTCGCCTTCACTGCTGCTGTCGCTGGCCTGCCCGTCATCGGCGGAATCGCCGTCCTCGGCTTCCAACATCAAGTTGGAATCCAGCACCTGTTGGATTTCCAGTTGCAGCTCGATCGTGGACAGTTGCAACAGGCGGATGGCCTGCTGCAATTGCGGCGTCATGGTCAGCTGTTGACCGATACGGAGTTGGATGGATTGCTTCATCGAGATTTTCGTAGACGCGGGGAATACGCTCTGTGGCTAATTTAACCCACTAAGCATGATTTGTGCCAGTACTTCCAGGGCTTTTCTCACAGGCGGAAATGCTGCCCCAGGTACACTTGGCGTACTTGTTGATTCTCAAGGAGTTCCCCTGGCGTGCCGGTGGCGATCAGCTGGCCCTCGTTGAGAATATAGGCACGTTGGCAGATCCCCAAAGTCTCGCGCACGTTATGGTCGGTGATCAGCACCCCGATGCCGCGTTCGGTCAGGTGCGCGACGATGCGTTGGATATCGACCACGGAGATCGGATCTACACCCGCGAAGGGTTCGTCGAGCATCCAGACTGATACCGAGTTGGGTAGACAGATGGCCGATGTGCAGTTCGTGGAGCAGCTCATCGAGCACGCGCTGCCGGCTCTGGCGGTTCAGATCGGCGCGCGTTTCCAGAATGGCCATGAGATTGTCGCGCACGCTCAACTTGCGGAACACCGAGGGTTCCTGTGGCAGGTAACCGAGGCCGGCACGTGCGCGCGCATGCATGGGCAAGCGCGTCAGGTCGCGGTCGTCCAGACGGATGCTGCCGTCGTCGCAGCCGATCAGACCGACGATCATGTAGAAGCAGGTGGTCTTACCGGCGCCATTGGGGCCGAGCAGACCGACCACTTCACCGCTGTCGACCTGCACCGAGACGTCGTTGACGACGGCGCGCGATTGGTAGCGCTTGACCAGATTGGCGGCGAGCAGTTGGGTCATAAGATTGGGACTGAATATTGGAGGATCGGGACGCAGTCGTTCACTGCTCGACCTCGGGTTTGGTTTTCGCGTCCTTGGCTTCAGTCGCAGGGGCTTCAGCCGCAGGCGTGGCGTCCTTGGCCGCCGGTTTAGTTTTGGGTTGAATGGTGATGCGCACGCGGTCGCCCGGCGTTCCGGCACTGCCGCCGGCGTTGACGACGTCCTTGGCGATGTCGTAGTGGATTTCGTCGCTGCGGAAGGTATCGCCGGCCTGACGCACTTCGGCCTTGTCGAGCAGGGTGATCTTCTGCGCATGGGCGAAATATTCCATGCGCAGGGCCTCGGCCTCGACATCTTTCTCCTTGCCGTCCGGGCGCTGCCGGTAGGTGGCGGGTTGGCCGACGGCAATGGCCTTGACGATGTCGCCGTTCTTGCTGTGCACGGTCAACTCCGCCGCAGTCAGTTGCAGCGTGCCTTGAGTGATCTTCACATTGCCGCGGTAGACACTGACGCCGCGCTTGTCGTCGATGTCGGCGCGGTCGGCCTCGACATACATGGGCTGATTGCGATCGGTGCTCAAGGCCGCGACCAGTCCGGGCGCCATGCCGCCGATCAGAGCCAGCCATACAATGAAGTTGCGCATGACTTAAGGTGTTCCTTGTGGTTGTTGAACCGCGCGTACACGGCTGAGCAATTCTACCCGGCCTTGCTCCAGATAGGCACGCATGCCGACCGCGTCGACCTTCAGGCCGGCGCTTGCGCGTCGGCGGGGCGGTGGATCTTCACCTGTTCTTCGAGCAGCACTTCGGCACCACCGGAACTGACCCAGCCTTTCAGCGCGCGTCCCTGCCAGGGCTTGGCCTCGGGACGGTACAGTTCCAGATAGGGTTCTGTGAGTGCGGTACTGTCGTCGTCTGGATAATGTTCCATACGCTTGGCCCAGAGCCGGTGGGCGAGGTGACCTGCGCTATCCAGCGTGCTCAGGTCGAAGTCGTCGGCGAAGGCATCCGGATCGTGGCGCTGGCTACCGTCTGTTTGCCGGGCATCTTGCCGCACTTGTTGATACAGCCAGCCGCTCAACAGCGCCAGCAGGCCGATCACCAGCATGGGCAGCAGGCCGCGCACTGAGATCAAAGGTAGCTTTCCAACTCGGTCTTGAGTTGCCCGCGCGCTTCGATCAGCAACTCACACACATCGCGCCCGGCGCCGCGTCCGCCACAGCTCGGCGTCTGCCAGTGCGCGTGTTGTTTGACGAAGGGATGCGCATCCTGCACGGCGATGGCGAGTCCGACCTGGGTCATCACTGGTAGATCAACCACATCGTCGCCGACATATGCGGTCTCCTGCGGATCGATACCGAGCTTGGCGATGAGGTCATAGAAACAGGCGCGCTTGTCGTGCGCGCCTTGATAGACATGCTTGATGCCCAGATTGGCGACGCGGTGATCGACCACGCGCGAGCTGCGTCCGGTGATGATGGCGATTTCCACGCCATGTTTCATCAGCATCTTGAAACCATGGCCGTCGCGCGAATTGAAGGCCTTGTACTCTTGACCGTCGTCGCCGAAGAACAGTGAACCGTCGGTGAGCACACCGTCGACAGCGAAGATGACCAGCTGGGTGCGGGCGGCTTGTGCGAGGAGTTCTTTCATGAGTCGGATTACCAGAGTTCGTGTTGCAGATTAGTCACACCAAAGCGCGCAAAG
>JACRMO010000131.1 GCA_016214925.1 Gammaproteobacteria bacterium | reverse complement strand
TGATGACCCCGGTCAAGCACCGCGAGCAATGGCTGGTCGACGGCGGCATGGTCAATCCGGTTCCCGTATCACTGTGTCGTGCGCTCGGTGCGGAACGCGTGATCGCCGTCGATCTGAATGCCGATATGCTGAGCCGGCGCGCCGTCGATATACAAGAGGCGGACAGCAGCAATCGACTGGACAAGGCACTCAACCGCATCCAGGACATTCCCTGGCTGTCGCTGCTCGGCGAAGGCTTGGGGACTAAAACTCAACAATGGGTGAATGACTTCAAGCGTGACAGCGCTGCCTTGCCGTCACTGGTCGACGTGCTTACGCAAAGCGTTTACATTATGCAAATGCGCATTACCCGCGCGCGCATGGCCGGCGACCCGCCGGATATTCTGCTGTCACCGAAACTCGGGCATATCCGTTTGGTGGAGTTTCATCGCGCGACGGAGGCGATCGAAGCCGGTTATCGCTGCGCGGAAACCTCGACTGCGGCCATACTGGCGCAACTGCGTTGAATCGAACCGGCTGAATCACGACAGGACGCGACAATGGCGGACAAATTGCTCATCATCATAGTCAATGCCGATCCGACCAATGGCGCCGAACTGGTGCCGCCGTTCTTCCAGGCCACGGTCGCGGCGGCCATGGAATACGAAGTCGAAATCATTCTGAGCGGGCGCGCCGGCGAGCTTGCGAAAAGAGGCGTCGCCGAGAAACTGTTCGTTCAAGAAGGCGGCAACAAGCGCGACTATGATTTCATCAAAGACGCGCACGAGGCGGGTGTGGTCATCAAGCTGTGCACACCGGCACACGAGATATTGGTCGACGATCTGATTCCGGAGATCGCCGAGACCGTCGGCGGGGCCTATACCATCAGCGAGGCCATGAACGACGACACCGTCACTTTCACGTATTGATCGAGGTTGCATGAGCATCACAGCCGAACAGGCCCGGCAGGTCTACACGGAAGCGGATCAGCTGTATTCCTCCGCACAGGTTAACGCAGCGCTGGACCGCATGGCTGCCGCCATCAGTGCCGAACTCGGTGCGCGCGATCCGATCATCATCTGCGTGATGACCGGCGGTCTGATACCGGCGGGACATTTGCTCACGCGTCTGGATTTTCCGCTGCACATCGATTATCTGCACGCCACCCGCTACCGCGGCGGCACGCGCGGCGGCGAGCTGAACTGGATCACGCGCCCCTTGCTGCCGTTCGCCGGCCGCACCGTGCTGGTGATCGACGATATCCTCGACGAGGGGCTGACTCTGGCGGCCATTCAGGAGGAATTGCGCACCCAGGGCGCGGCGGCGGTGTACAGTGCCGTGCTGGTGCAGAAACAACATGACCGTCGGCCGGCGCATATCACGGCGGACTTCGTCGGTCTGGACGTCGTCGACCGCTATGTGTTCGGCTGCGGCATGGATTACCACGGCTATCATCGCAACCTGCCCGGCATTTATGCCGTGCGCGGTATGTGAACGGATATAACTTCGGAGAGTAGGTGCGACATGACAGGATTGGCAATCATCGGCGGCACGGGTCTGACCAGCCTGAAGAATCTGGAAATCGAACGGCGCGAGGTCATGCACACGCCTTATGGTGAACCGTCCGGTCCGTTGGTGCATGGAACGATGTGCGGGCGGCCCGTGGTGTTTTTGCCGCGTCACGGCACCGCGCACACCATCCCGCCGCATGAAGTGAACTACCGCGCGAATCTCTGGGCGCTGCAAAATATCGGCATCACCAAAATCATCGCCGTGGCGGCTGTCGGCGGCATCACGTCGGCGATGTTGCCTTCGGCACTGGTGATTCCGGATCAGATCATCGACTACACCTGGTCACGCCAGCACACGTTCTTTCAGGGCGATCTCACCAAGGTGACGCATGTCGACTTCACGCGACCCTATAGCGAGGCGTTGCGCGCGACCTTGTTGCAGGCAGGCGGCGCGGCGGGGCTGGCGTTGCACGACGGCGGCACCTATGGCGCGACCCAGGGCCCGCGACTGGAAACCGCGGCCGAGATCACGCGTATGGAACGCGACGGTTGCGATATCGTCGGCATGACCGGCATGCCCGAAGCGGCACTCGCGCGCGAGTTGGAGTTGTCCTATGCCGCCTGTGCCGTGGTGGCCAACTGGGCGGCCGGGCGTGGCGCGGGTGAGATCAGCATGGATGACATCGACCGTAATTTGAAAGTCGGTATGGACCGGCTGCGTGCGCTGTTGGAACAAGTCATTCCTATGATCGAATGACGGCAGCGACTGACGATGGCAAGCGATGGGGATTGGACTTAGGGAATGACTGATTAATCCGTCATTGCGAGGCGCGCAGCGACGAAGCAATCTCCCAACACCACAATCAGCCCTTGGAGATTGCTTCGCTTTGCTCGCAATGACGGGTGCCGCATCGCAATGACGGATGCTGCGCTGCAATGATGGGTTGACGGACAAATCAGAGGTGTCGAGTGGAAAAGACAACGGTTCGGACGCGCGACTTCGAACGCTATGCGGTCACTGCCGCCTTGGCGCTACTGGTGTTCGGTTGCTATCTGGTGGTGCGTCCGTTCATCACGGCCTTTCTCTGGGGCGGCATCATCGCCGTATCGACCTGGAGCATCTACGCGTGGATTCTCAATCTGCTTGGACAGCGGCGCGGTTTGGCGGCAGCGGTGATGGGTTTGGGTTTGACAGCGCTGTTGCTGGTGCCGATTTCCACTTTGGGTTTGAATCTGGTCGGGCAATGGCCGCTGCTCACCGAGCGCGTGAGCGGACTGATGACCGGCGGTATCGGCGATGCGCCGACGTGGCTGAGTGGCCTGCCGCTCGTGGGCGAGACGGCCAGCGGCTATTGGCAATCGGTGGCCGCCAATCCGGAACGCCTCACGCAGGATTTGAAACCCCTGATCAAACCGGTCAAGGATTTCTTCCTGGCCTTCACCGCCGGCTTGGGCGGGGGATTGCTGGAATTCGCGCTGGCCTTGTTGATCGCCACGTTGTTGTTCGTCCGGGGCGAAGACACCGGTCGCGGGATTACGCGCATCGCCACGCATCTTGGCGGCGATAGCGGGCGCCGTCAGGTGAGCGTAGTCGCTTCCACGGTGCGTGGCGTGTTCAACGGCGTGATCGGCACGTCCGCCGCGCAAGCGCTGCTGGCCTTGATCGGCTTTTGGATGGCCGGCGTACCGGGGACGTTATTGCTCGCCATGGCGACATTCTTTTTATCCGTCATACCGGGCGGCCCTGTACTACTGTGGCTGCCGGCGGCGATCTGGTTGAACGTGAGCGGCGAAACCGGCTGGGCGATTTTCATGGCCGCCTGGGGCTTCTTCGTCATCAGCGGCGCGGACAATATCCTGCGTCCGTTGCTGATCGGCAAAGGCGTGCAGGCACCGCTCGCGCTGATCTTCCTCGGCGTCATCGGCGGCATCCTCGCCTTCGGCTTTCTCGGCCTGTTCATCGGCCCGACGTTGTTGGCGATTGCCTATAACCTGTTTTTGGATAGGCTGGCGGGGCGGGAGGCCAGGGCTGCGCAGACGGCGGGGTAGGTGAGGTTCAGGGCGCTGGCCGAAAGGCACTTACATGACTGAAATGTAGGGTGGGTTAGCGTTTTTTGCGTAACCCACCAAGCGTTGCGCAGCAACACAACACATTTTTTATGGGTGCCCGGGGGCACGTTTGGTGTGCTACGGCGCACACTGCCCTGCCCAGCCCGCCATTGTTGATTATGGAGCCGCTTAAGTTACTGCCATTCGACTTCGAGTCCTTTATGTTTTTTATGATGTGCTGGGTGGAATGATAACTGGGAGGCTGTTCCCTATTGCCCATAGTTCACCTTAACTGCTAGTTGTTCACGCGAAATATATAAGAGAATTGCATGGGGGCGTTAAGAATGGATGCAAGGAAATTGCGAATACTATTTGTGGATGATGAGGAACTTGAGATTGTAGAAATACTCAAGAAGGAAGGCTATGACATAGAATACTGGCCTGATGTTGAAAATCTTGAACGTCTTTCCGATGGCCGATACCAGATTGTTTTTCTCGATGTGCGTGGAGTCGGTTCA
>JACRMO010000130.1 GCA_016214925.1 Gammaproteobacteria bacterium | reverse complement strand
TCTGTGGGCCGAGCACCACTTCAATGCGCTCGACATCCTTGATGTAGATATGCGACAGATCGATCAGGCCATCGGTATTGCTGGGGTCGTTGAGCTCGATACCGTCGAGCAATACCAGCGTGTGATTGGTCTCGCTGCCGCGACTGAATACGTTGGTGAGTTTGCCGATACCGCCGCCGCTGTGGACGACGCCCAGGCTCGGCACACTCTGCAAGGCATCGCTGACGGAGCGGTATTGGCGGCGTTCGATCTCTTGTGCGGTGATCACGGCAACGCTGCTGCCGATGCGCTCCGCGGGTGTTGCCAGACGTGTGGCGGTGACAATGACTTCATTGCCGGTTTCGACGGCAATAGCGCTGCCGCTGGCCAGTAAACCTGTGATCAAAGCGGTGATGCCGGTCAACGACCGGAATTGAGACGTGGACATCCAAAATTCTCCCAATGCTTCGCGCACACCCGCGCGCGGAATGAACAAGCCATGTTCAGGAGAAGGAAGCGGGTGGGAGAAAAAGCTCGCCCATCGGCATCGCCCTCCGCGACACGGTACTCGGGTTCGCTTCGGGCCGGTCTCCGGGCTTGCGAGTGAAGAGTTGCATCTCTGCTGAGAGTGACTCTCCGGTGGATCGCCTTCCCATGCGCAAAGCACAGTGGCCGATTGATCCGCCTTGACTCGCTTACCGTTGCGGGGGCAGCGCCGGAATAGGTCCTGTGAGGGACCGCACCGGCTTCCCGTTTCATTCCGCGGACGAAAATCCTTGGAACACCAGAAGCTGTGTAACGGGGCGCGACTCTACGCCGGGCGTGTGAGAGGGTCAAGCGGAATGCCGCGTCGTGTGGGGCTTGATAAAATAATACGATCGTATTATTTTATCGGAGAGCTCAGGCAGGAGGATGCGCATATGAAAACGATACTGGTCACAGGTGCGACGGGTTTCGTCGGCAGTCATGTTCTGATGGCGCTGGCCGCGCATTCAGATCCTGATCTACGGGTCATTGCGGCCTGCCGCGAGCCATCGCGTTTGCCCAAGGGGGTTGATGTAGAACAGCGCGTGGGTGATTTACGCGATGCCAACTACCTACGCGGTTTGCTGGACGGCGTCGACAGGGTTTGCCATGCGGCATCCTGGAGTTCGTTGTGGAATCACGCGGAGCAATCGCGTGCGCTGTTCCTGCAACCGACTTTGAAACTGCTGGAGGCAAGCGTCGCGCGGGGTATCGAACGATTCATGTTTGTCAGTACCACCAGTGCCCCTGGCCCGCGGGCGTGCGGTGATGCGCATGCGCCGGGATTGAAGCCCGATTTCTGGCCGCACTTGGCCAATGTAAGCTGGATCGAGGATGCGATGCGGGCGGCGGCGGGTGGAAAGACGGTGTTTGTGAACCTGCGCTGCGGATTGTTTGCCGGAGAGCGTTATGGCCTTGGCTTGTTACCCATTCTGCTGCCGCGACTGAAGACGCATCTGGTGCCCTGGATCGAAGGCGGGCGCACGGGCATGCCCATTATCGATGGCAGTGATATCGGTGAGGCTTTTCGCTGTGCATGTCTGGCGGAGGGGCTCCGGGGATATGAGAGTTTCAATATCACGGGCCCGCAGGTGCCGCAGGTGCGTGAAGTGATCGCGTATCTGCATGAGGAATACGGATATCCAAAGCCGCATTTCAGCGTGCCGTTCCCGGTCGGCTACGCCTTTGCGCGGTCGATGGAGCTGTTGGATGCGGTGGTGCCTTGGGAGCCGCTGGTCGTGCGTACCATCATCCATCTTCTGGAGGAAACGCATGCCAATAACGACGCCGCGACCGCGCGACTGGGTTACATGCCGCGGGTCGACTGGCGCACGGCTATTCGCAAACAGATTGGTGAGATGGGCTGGCGCCAGCATGGGCGGATGTCCATGGCGCTACCAGTCAACTGATGGATAAGAGTGCGTGTTCAGCATAAGGAAGGAGCGACGATGCGACGAATGACTGGCGATACAGTGGGCAAGCTGCGGTTGACGGCGATGGATGGCGAGGTCTTCGATCTGGACGCGCTCAAGGGGAAACGATTCATGCTCTCGTTTTTCCGTTTCGCCGCGTGTCCATTCTGCAATCTCCGGTTGCATGAACTGGTGCGTCGCTTTGACGAGTTCGGTGACGGCTTCACGATTGTCGCGATTTTCGATTCGCCTCTGGACAACCTCGCTCACTATGCCGGGAGGCACCGGCCGCCGTTTCCGGTTCTGGCGGATCCACACAATATTTACTACCGGGAATATGCGATAGAGCGCTCTATCGTCGGTATGCTCAAGGGAGCGCTGCTGCGTCTGCCGCAAGCTATGTACGGCGTGTTCGCCAAAGCTTATGTTCCGTTGAGCATTCAGGGGCGTCTGACCACCCTGCCGGCCGATTTTCTGGTGGATGAGACGGGTGTGATCCGCCGTGCCTACTATGGCTCGGATGTCGGCGATCACCTGCCATTTGAGCGGGTAGAGGAATTTTCCAGAGGTTGGGATGCATGAGCACCGCCGCGCCATACCGCCGGTCGGTGAGGATCGGTACAATGCGTGCTCGATTCCCAGGGCGGCAGTATGGCACTCAAACGCAAAGGTCAGGAGTTCCGGCAGCATATCGTCGAGACGGCGAACCGGCTGTTCTATCGGCGCGGCTACAATCAGACCTCCTTTACCGACATCGCCGACGCGGCCGAGATTCCGCGCGGAAATTTCTATTACTACTTCAAGACCAAGGACGAGATACTGGATGCAGTGGTGGATTACCGGCTGGATGGCATCCGTGCGATGCTGGCGGAGTGGGATGCATCCATCCCGGAACCGCGCGACCGCCTCAAGCGCTATGTGCAGATTCTATTGAATGAAGAACAGGACATCCTGCGTTATGGCTGCCCCATGGGTACGCTGAATGTGGAGCTGAGCAAGACGCAGCTGGTGCTGCAATCGCGGTCACGGGAGATGTTCGAAGTGTTTTTCGACTGGCTCAAGGCGCAGTTCCTGGCACTGAGTTGTGGCCGCGCCGCGCGCGAACACGCCTTGCACCTGCTGGCAGTGACGCAGGGCGTCAGCTTACTGACCAATACATTCGAAGATGCCGCGCTCCTGCGCAAGGAAGCGGTCAAGCTCAAGCAATGGATAGATGAAATATGATTGTTACCCGCGGTGGTTCGCCTTGGGATGGATTGTTTTAGCCAGCAGTAGAGATTGCAGAGATGAATCAGCTTGATGAACAGTCTTTTCACGAGGCCTTTAAGGGCACCTTCTACGGCGTGCTGCGCTGGCCGCAACTGGATGCGTTGTGGGAGACACTGCGCCAGGACGCTGCGAGCGACTGGTATCTCTATGCCATAGGCACCGAGCCGCCCACCGCGACCGTCGGCGCGGGCCAGCTGCATGCGTTCATCAGTGAGATCGATGTATTGCTGCGAAAGGAACACGAAGAGGATTACTGTGGCATTGTCTACACAGACTCGTTCGAGCAGCCGACCTTCGTGAAGATTTTCGATCCGCACAACCTCGGGGTGTCTTGCGGCTACAGCGACAACCCACCATTACCCGGATGGATTCTTTCCAAACTCCCGCCCATCGATCTCAAGGCGCCGTTCCTACCCGGCAATCGCCGTCGCTGGTGGCAGCGGTTGTTCGCCTGACACGCAGCTGAAGGATGTTCGCAGCCTTGTAATCCGGCCCTGCAGTACTTGGCTGGAAGTGGGTGGCCGAATCCCGAATTCCCACGAATTGATTGCGATGTCCGTAGGGGCGGACTTTGGCCGTGAACAGATCTTCCAGATCTGCGGTTCGCGGCCAAAGGTGCGCATACAACGGATGCTTGACAGGTTAGGGGATGCCGGCTATGTTAAGTGAACGTTCACTAACTTGAGAAAGGAGACTGTCATGGCCCCAATCAATCAAGGTTTCGACCAAGAACTCGATGCTCGCGGCCTGAACTGCCCGTTGCCCATCCTCCGCGCCAAGAAAAGCATTTCGGCGCTCGGTGGCGGTCAGGTCTTGCGTATCCTCGCGAGCGACCCTGGTTCAGTGAAGGACTTCGAGGCGTTCTGCAAACAGACCGGCAACACCCTGGTGTCGTCCGGACAGAACGACGGCGCCTTCGAGTTCCTTATCCGCAAGGCGGGTTGACGGACCGCCGGGCTCATGGCCAAACGCCTGCACGCGTCCGAACGGCGCGCGTCGATCCTCGCGGTGGCGAAAGTGCTGTTCGCCGACAAGGGTTATCACGGCGTCTCGGTCGACGAGATCGCAGCGCTTATATCGCCACTTTTCGTCCAAGCAGGATCTGTACGAAGCGGTGCTCAGCGCAATCGCTTGCAAGCGTGAAAACTATGTCGATGTGGTGGTGCGTGGGCCGGACGATTTCGGCGGCATGCTCGCGCGCATGACACTGATGTACGTCGAGAGCGTCGCGCGCGATCCCGATTATTTACGCATGGAACTCCATGCTGCATTGGAAGGCAGTCAGGCCGCGCGGCAGTTCTTCGAGAATCGCTGGCGACCATTCGCGGATTACATCGAATTTGGGCTGGGCGAATTGCGCAAGGAGGGACATGCCGCTGGCGTGGATGCCCGCGTCGCCGCGCTGATGTTTCAGGGCATGGTACGCGAGGCACTGTACGCCAAGATCATTTATCAGGCGGATCGATTCCGCGAACACAGCCTGGCGGATCTGGTGAAGTATCTAGTGGCGATGTTTTTGCGGGCGGTGGGTGTGATTTAAGGAAATGCCAGTAATCCGTCGTTGCGAGACGCGCGGCGGCAGAAGTAACCCATGATCCGATGATGGCATGGACACGAAATCACTTCGTTCACAATGACGGCCTGGGTGGATTGATCAGAGGTTCCATAGGATTATGCTTCATCCGCTTCACCCATGAGATGCCGCCCCGCGCGGTGATTGGCATAAGCGCTTCTGACTAAGCGGGCAAAATTCTGCACCGGACATATTCTGGAGAAGGCCGCGGCAATCAATTGCGATCGGCTGGTGACTTTGAATTTCACGAATATCCGTCCTAGATGCATTTTTATGCTTTGTTCCGAGCGGCACATATGCGCCGCGATTTCCTTGGTCGTCATGCCTTCCAGCAGCAGAAGAAATACTGCGGTCTCGCGCGTGGACAGGATCATGCGTAGAGAACCCAGGCGCTCGATGATTGCTTTCTCGACCGTTATCTCGAACTGGATAGCGTCCCGTGCGAATCTATCAAGAAAGCGCCGCTCCATATATAAGCGGCCGGACTTTACTTCACGTATCGCTTTGAAGATGTCATGACCGGTCATGCCTTCATTTAGGTAGCCAGATGCGCCGGCGCGGATGCAATCCAGTGAACTGCTCCCGTTTCATGGGCATGACTGCGTGATTGTGGAGCATCAGGATATCAGGCTGAAGATCGTGCAACTTAACCCAGCAGTGCTCGCTAGGTTCTACACAGGCAACGACTTTGTTTTCGATGCTGTCCGATAAAATGCGGAGCAGCCCTTCAACTCCGTAATTTTGTTTGGCAGCGACAAATATCGTCACTGGCTTGTCGCCATCTGCAAGAGAGCGATTGGGTGTCGTTAAGTTTTGAACCTGATGCGAGTCCATGTGATCTTGCTCTTTTTGTTTGGTTGGAATTCGCGCGAGTCTGTGATGAACGATTTACGAATAACATACGCTGACGCAAGTATTAATGCCATCGTGTAAGTGAGCAACCGTCTTTATGGTGTGGTGAAGAGTCTATATAGATCGAGTGCTCGACTGCGAGTGAATCGTTGTTAGCCTTAAACAGGTTTCATCCTGTTACAGGTGTTTCACAATGTTACAAAGTGTTTCATTGTTTGACCGGCGCTTGGTTGTAAGCCGTAATTCCATCCGCAAAATATCATTCTGAACTGGTTCCTGAGTTTACACATCCTCGCATGAAATGCATGCCGATGAGGAAGTGCCTATGCCTATACATTTGTCTTATTTAAGTTGTTTCAATAGAGCCAAAAGTCTATTTCTACGTAGGACATTTCTGGTAGTTGGTAGACATGTAATGACTGCGCTATGCGTGTAGGTTGGCAGACATGGCCAAATGCTTTTGATTGGCCGCCGAGTATGGATCGGCGTGTGGAGGAGAGCGAAATGTCCACCATAACATGGGCGGGAGGCCCTAGAAGCACTAATTGCTTAACACACACCATTTCACAGGGGTAACTAATATGAAATCCATCCATGCCAAGACCAGAATCGTCAAGGCGCTCGCCGTTGCTCTCTGCGGCGCGCTCTCTGGCGCCGATGCGGCGACACTGACATTTCTGCACTCAAATGATCTACATGCTCATCTGACACCGCACCTCGATAAGGTCGATAAGAATGGGCAAGTCGTTTATGAATCGCGTGGTGGCATTGCTCGGTTAGCCGCGCGCATCAAATCAATCCGTGCCGAAAATACAAACTCTGTATTGATGAATGTCGGCGATACTTTTCATGGCGGCGTCGAAGGTCTTTATACCCAAGGCAATGCCATTGCCGATCCGGTCAATGCGCTTGGCATCGACATTGGCACGCCGGGCAATTGGGATTTTGCGTATGGGCCCGCGGTGTTCAGATTGCGCTACGACGATGTGTCCGGGATTTCGAAAACCACACTAGAAGCCGCAGCAGGCGGTGAAATCAAGCCGGCGGCCTTTCCCAACTTGGCGGCGAATCTGTTCTTTGACAGCGGCGAGTTGGTGCTGACGCCCTCGATGATTAAAACCATTGGCGGCGTGCAAGTCGGATTTATCGGCATCACCTCCGACATCGTCGAGAAAATGGACGAGCGACTCGCCACCAACTTCACCTTCACCCAGGGTGAGACGGCTTACCGAGACCTCATCAACCAGTATGCGCAGACCCTGCGCGGTCAGGGCGCGCAACTGGTGGTGGTGATGAGCGAGCTGGGCTTGCACAAAGACTACCGTCTTGCCGACATAATCAATAGCGGGGCGGTTGACGTGTTCTTCTCCGCGCATACTCATGAAGCGGTGTTCAGTCCACTTAAGGGCAAGAGTGGCGCCCTGGTGGTCGAGGCCGGCAACGATGGCTGGTTGGGGCGCATGGATGTAACCGTGAACAGCGGTCAAGCGCCGGTCTTTAACTGGGCATTGTTGCCGGTCGATGCAAGCATTGCCGAAGATGCGGCAATGAAGTCACTGGTGGATACCGCGCGCGCACCGTTCCTGGTTGCCGATCCCAATCTCACGGTTCCCATCGAAGGCGTAACACTCGAACTCCATCGCCCGATCAATGCGGTATTGGGGCACACCTACACTCCGCTGGATCGCAAGAACGTTCTTGAATCGACGATTAACAACGCCTGGACGGATACCGTACGGCAACTTGGCGGTACGCAAGTCGGAATGGCGTCGGGCTTCCGTTTCGACGCGCCGATTCCGGCGGCAGGTACGGTGTATGAGGACAGTCACGTCGCTGATGGTGCCATCACCGTGGAAGATACCTATCGCTACTTCCCGGTGCCATTCACCTATGCCACAGGGACGACCAGCGGCGACAACCTGCGTACTGTCATCGAGACGAATCTCACCGAGGTATTTTCACGTGACAGCTTCAAGCAGGCCGGCGGTTGGAGCGATGCGTGGTCGGGCCTGTCACTTAGCGTCGATCTCGCGGCGGCCGACGGCAGTCGTGTGAAGACCTTCGCGCTCGCCAATGGCACGCCGATCGCGGTGGGCGACACCGTGAGTGTCACGGGTTGCCGACGACCCAACGAAGCGGTCGCCGATGCGCTATGCAGCCATACCGGCTTCAGCAATATCGTCGATGTCATCAATCCCGTGACCGGTAACCCTATCTACCC
>JACRMO010000039.1 GCA_016214925.1 Gammaproteobacteria bacterium | reverse complement strand
CGCGGCCTCTCATTGAACTGGCCCGCCCAGGGCAAGACCCGGATATTGATCGTCGACGATGACGAACTGCTGGCAGCATTCCTCTATGAATTTCTGGAGGGTCGCCCGGGTATCGGGGCGGTCGACATCGCCACGAATGGCTTCGAGGCGGGGCGCAAAGTACACGGTTTCAGACCGAACCTGATGCTGCTCGACTTGATGATGCCCGGTATGGACGGTTTTGCGGTGTGCAACAACCTGAAGGCGGACCCCTCGACACACAACATCCGGGTACTGGCCATGTCGGGTTATCCGAGCGCGAATAACATCGCGCGCATCCTGCGCGCCGGCGCCGAGGTCTGTCTCGAGAAACCGGTCGATACCGACCGCCTGCTAGAATTACTCCGTCTGGAACATCGGCCAGGCCTGCCCCACGCGCACGGTTAGTTTTCCAGCCGTCTCCACACGCAGACACCGCCGCTGGCGGCATCGAGATTATCCAGCCAGGCGCTGTGTTCCGCGAGTTCCGCAGCATTCGCCCGCAACACCGGCAGGTGCGTACGTTCCTGTGGTAGCCGGCGGATGGCGCTGGTCGCGACCCGGGCGGCATCACCGGCTGCACCCTCCAGGGACAAAGTGACCTGCCCACCGGTCATCGCCAGATAGACGTCTGCGAGAATCTCCGCATCCAGCAAAGCCCCGTGCAACTCGCGCCGCGAGTTGTCGACGCTATAGCGCTTGCACAGCGCATCCAAATTATTCTTCTGCCCTGGATGCAGCTTGCGCGCCAGCGCCAAGGTGTCCAACACACCGCAGTGCAGTGCGATACTTTCGGTCTGACCGAGCAGGCGCAACTCGTGGTTGAGAAAACCCACGTCGAACGGGGCGTTGTGGATAATCAGTTCCGCGCCGCGCACAAACTCGAGAAAATTCTCCACCACATCGGCGAAGCGCGGTTTGTCGGCCAGAAAATCATTGGTGATGCCATGCACCTCGACAGCGCCGTCGTCGATGGGCCGGTCGGGTTGTAGATATTGATGGAAACGCCGTCCGGTAGGGCGACGGTTATCCAGCTCGATACAGCCGATTTCGATAATGCGGTGACCCTCGGCCGGTTCCAGGCCGGTGGTTTCTGTATCGAGGACGATCTGGCGCATATATAGAGTTCTCCGCAACGGTTCAGCCTAACAGTTCATCGATGGCGCGATTGGCGAGTTGATCGGCGCGTTCGTTTTCCGGATGTCCGGCATGTCCTTTCACCCACTGCCAGTCGATCTGATGCGGTTCGGCCAGCCGATCCAGTTCCATCCAGAGATCCTGATTCTTGACCGGCTGGCGGGCGGCATTCTTCCAGTTCTTGCGTTTCCAACCCGCCAACCACTCGGTGATGCCCTGCTGCACGTATTTTGAATCGGTCGTCAGGCGCACGCGACAGGGACGTTTGAGCGCAGCCAGAGCATTAATGGCTGCGAGCATTTCCATCCGATTATTGGTCGTCTGCGCCGCACCGCCATAGAGTTCCTTTTCCGTGCCGTTGAAGCGCAGGATCGCCCCCCAACCGCCCGGTCCAGGATTACCGCGGCAGGCGCCATCGGTAAATATTTCCACAAGATCCTCGCTCATAGTTCACGCCGCGAGTGGCTACGCGAACTCGGCTCGATCAAACCGCCCGCCAACAAACTGCGGCGCGGTCGCCAGCGTGGGCGGAGCGGCGTCATACCCACCACCCGTTTACGGGCTACCAGCTGATACCCAGCGGCCGGGATCGGCCACCCCCGCGCGGCGAGGCGGTCGGCTACCTGCATCGGCAGCCAGGACGCCAGTCGTTGAGACGGCGGGCGAAAAAACACCGGTCGGCAGCTCACCGTATCGAAGCCGAGCAACGCCAACCAATCCTTCAAGCGGGTCTGACTGATGAAACGCCCCGTCCAAGGCAGACGTCGCCGCCAGCCGTAGAGCAAGCGCCACAGTCCCCATAATCCATAAGGATTGAATCCCAGGATCAGGACGTGCCCCTCGGGCACTAGGCAGCGATCGACCTCGCGGAGGACTTCATGGGGCTGGGTGGCATATTCAAGGGTATGCGGGAGGATGACGGCATCCAAACTGTCGGTCGTCATCGGGAAAGCCTGACTCGAGCCGGCGAGGTTGACCTGTCCCTGATTCCCCCCTCCCAACCTCCAGGCGGGCGGCATCACCCAGCTATGGGAAATGCGGCTGGCATCTAATGGGGATCCCTGCCAGGGCGGGGAAACCAGCAGCAAGTGAAACCCGAACAGCGTCCCCAACGCATCCCTAACGGCTTCCAATTCAGACAGTTCCAGGGCACGCCCCAGCGGCGTCCTATACCAGCCGGAGAGCCGCGCCAGTGTGTCGAACGCCGAATCTGGCAGCTGCGAACGGTCCTTTTGCATAGCGTCGGGATAATACCTCAATCCCAGGAAAACTGGGCAGAAAGTCATAAAACGGGAAATTCAAGGTTGACCCCAGGGGGGTTGGCTGTCAGCATGCGCCCCTGAAACCCACGGAACCAGACATGTCGAAGAAGGCTGCCGACAACAGCCTGCGTCCAGCGCTAGTGGCGCTGATGGTGACCGCTCTTACCAGTTGCGGCCAACCCACGGTGGTACGCCATTACACGACGCAGCTATTCACCCGCACCCCTGAGGCGTCCTCCGCCTATGCCGACAAGGCAGTGGCCGCCCCGGAACCGGTTGCGCACAACGCCCGTGCGCCGGAACCCGACGACACCTCCGACCCAATCCCCACGTATGCCCATGCTTGGAACCGCATGGGCGACAACCTGCAGTTCCCCGATGCACGCGACTCGCGCCTGGACCAGCAGATCGCCTGGTATCAGCGGAATGCCAGCACCCTACGTAACGCCTTGGATCGCGCGGACCCCTTTATGGGCTGGATCCTCGACCAGCTTGAAAGCCAGAATTTACCCGCCGAGTTGGCCTTGCTGCCGGTGATCGAGAGCGGCTACCAACCCCTGGCCCGTTCGCCCGGTGGCGCCGCCGGCCTTTGGCAGTTCGTGCCCGGTTACCAACCGCTAGCCCGGTCACCCGGCGGAGCGGCCGGTCTGTGGCAGTTCATTCCCGGAACCGGCAGCCGCTTCGGCCTGAAAGAAAGCCGCTGGTACGACGGCCGCCGCGACGTGATCGCGTCCACCCAGGCCGCGCTGGAATACTTCGCCTTTCTACGCGATGAATTCTCCGGCGACTGGCTGCTCGCATTGGCGGCGTATAACTGCGGTGAAGGTACCGTCGCGCATGCCGTACAGCGCAACCGTTCACGCGGTTTGCCAGAGGATTTCTGGCACCTGGATCTGCCCAAGCACACCCAGGAATATGTGCCCAAGCTGCTGGCCTTGCGGGACATTGTCACAACGCCCGGTCATTACGGCATCAAACTGCCCAACCTGGATGCTGAAACACAGATCGCCTTGGTTGAAACGCACGGTCAGTTGGATCTTGGTCAGGCAGCCGATCTTGCCGGCATATCCATGGACGACATGCGTCGACTCAATCCCGGCCTCAAGCGCCGCGCCACCGCCCCCAACGGGCAGTTGGTGATCCCGGTGGACGCTGCGGAAAAATTCGCGGCACAGCTCGCCAACCTGGATGACGACGACCGCACCATCCCCTCTTCTCTACAAGCTGAACCCAAGACAGTCGCCGCCGCGGCACCGATCGCTTCCGGCCCCACCTACAAGGTGCGTTCCGGTGATACTTTGTGGAACATATCCCGCCGCCACAAGCTGTCCATGCAACAACTGCTGAGCCTGAATGATTTGCCGTCCAATGCGAAGCTCCGTATTGGTCAGCGCCTGCAGGTGGTCGCCACGAACGCGTCGTCGAGCATCGAATCGCCGCCCAAAGGTCACCAGACCCTGCAATACACCGTGCGCCGCGGCGACTCGCTCATGCAGATTTCCCGCCGCTACCGCGTGACCGTCAGCGACCTGCGCTCCTGGAACGACCTGAAGAACGATCAGTATCTGCGGCCGGGCCAGAAACTCACCCTCTACCCCGACACCCGCATGCGTGCCGACGGTAGCGACGGCTGAGCACCGCACCAGCTTCATTCCCAGCGCCGCACACTTCGCTGCAAACCGTCATTGATGCCATAATAGCGACGCCCTCGACAGGGCGGTTGTTGAATACATCCGGTTCCGAGGATCCCAATGGTCAATCCCGCTTTTGAATGGCAGCGCGATACCGGTCTGTCCGACCTTGAAGTCGAACTTTTCCAGCGCGACGGTTTCCTGATTCTGCGCGGATTCGCCACGCCCGCCACGGTCGAAACGCTGCGCGGTATCGCGGAGGAGCACTTGCGCCGCGAAATTACCCCGCTCGAATACGAAGCCGACCTGCACTACCCCGGCGCGCCCTCTTCGCGCGCGGCCGAAGGCGGGCGCACCGTGCGCCGCTTGCTCCAGGCCCAGGGTCGGCATCCGGCCTTCACCCAATGGCTCAATCAACCGGCCCTGCTCACCCGCCTGCACCAGCTGCTCGGCCCCGAGGTGCTGATGCCGCTGGCGCATCACAACTGCATCATGACCAAGCAGCCGCGCTTCAGCAGCGACACCCGTTGGCATCAGGACATCCGCTACTGGGCATTCGTGCGTGCGGAGTTGATCAACGTATGGCTGGCATTAGGGCCGGAGCGGGAAGAAAACGGCTGTCTGCAACTGATACCGGGGTCGCATCGACTCCCGTTCGAGAAGAACCAATTCGATAACGCACAGTTCTTCCGCGAGGATCTGGCGAGCAATCAAGCGCTGCTGGCGCAAGCAATCATTGCCGAACTCGATGCCGGCGACGTACTGTTATTCCACTGCCGCACCCTGCACGCCGCCACGCGCAATTTTTCCGAGCAGACCAAATACTCGGCCGTATTCACCTTCCGCGCCGGTGCTGTTGAAAAACGCGCTGAGTGGCGCATCGCCGCGTTGGAGACGAACTCAAAATGCTCATTTACTCCGTGTAAACTCCGCTTTTTCGTCCGTCTCCGCCTTGCGCTGCATCCCCTGATCGCATTTTTCAACAGCCTGCTAAGCGCTGTACGCCGCCATCGCCGCACCCACGGCGACGCCCGACTGGATCGGCGCCCGCATATCGGTGAGCACCGCATCCAACGCGCCCAGACAGAACAGCACATTGCGCTGACTGGCCGCGCAACCCATCAGACCGACGCGCCAGATCTTGCCGGCCATCACGCCCAGGCCCGCGCCTATCTCCAGACTGTACTCATTGAGCAAACGCGTGCGTACCGCGGCTTCGTCCACACCTTCGGGTACACGGATCGCATTCAACTGCGGCAGGCGCGCCTCGGGCTTCACCACAAAAGACAAACCCAGCGCCTCGAAGCCGGCACGCAATGCCTCGTGATGACGACGGTGCCGCGCCCAGGCGTTCTCGATCCCTTCCTCGCGCAGAACAACCAGCGCCTCGTGCAACGCATACAGCGTGTTGATCGGCGCGGTGTGGTGATAAGTACGCTTACCACCGCCCGCCCAATAGCCCAGCACCAGGGTGAGATCGAGGAACCAACTCTGTACTTTGGTCTTGCGCGCTTTGACGCGTTCCAACGCGCGTTCGCTGAAGGTCACCGGTGACAGACCCGGCACGCAGGACAGACACTTCTGCGTCCCGGAATACACCGCATCCAAACCCCAGTCATCGACCAGGAGCGGCGTCCCGCCGAGCGAGGTCACGGCATCGACGATCGTGAGACAGCCATGCCGCTGCGCCAGCTCGGCAAGTGTCTTGGCATCCGATTGCGCGCCGGTGGAGGTCTCGGCATGCACGAACGCCAGTACCTTTGCATCCGGATGCGCCTTGAGCGCGTCTTCCACCTTGAGCGGATCGACCGGCTCGCCCCAGGCATCGTCCACCATGACGGCGACACCGCCGGCGCGTTCGACGTTTTCCTGCATACGCCCGCCGAACACGCCGTTCTGACACACGATAATTTTGTCGCCCGGCTCGACCAGATTGACGAACGCCATTTCCATGCCCGCCGATCCCGGCGCCGATACCGGCATGGTCAGCGCATTGCGCGTCTGGAAGGCATAGCGCAGCAGCTCCTTCAGTTCGTCCATCATGACCACGAACACCGGGTCGAGATGACCGATGGTCGGACGACTCATCGCTTCGAGCACTCGTGGATAGACATCCGATGGACCCGGACCCATCAGGGTCCGCTGGGGAGGATGGAAGGACATGGCGCGCATAAGCTTCCTCTATGAACGGTATGGGCACGACGCCCAGGAAATGGGGAGTTTATCAACAACGATCAACAGCATACAGGATGCATCTGACAAGATGGCAGATCAGGGCCTAGCAACCGGTGGCTAGGCAGCTCTAGCGACATGATCTATATCAAGTAGATCCAACCGACCATGTGTTATCAACATACTAAGTTGGCAGTCACATTTTTGGAGGTAATGAACATGGCACATATCGTCGTACTCGGCGCGGGCATCGGGGGCATGCCTGCAGCCTATGAGTTGCGTGAAGTCTTGGCTAAAGAACACGACATCACCGTGGTTAACAGCACCGACTTCTTTCAGTTTACGCCGTCGAATCCCTGGCTCGCAGTCGGCTGGCGCACCCGCGAGGCCATCACCCTGCCGCTCGAGCCTCTGCTGAAAAAACACGGCATCAAGTTCATCGCCGGTTGGGTGGAGAAAATCGATCCGAGCGTGAACAAGCTGATTCTCAAGAACGGACAGGAAGTCGCTTACGACTATCTGCTCATCGCCACCGGCCCGCGCCTGGCGTTCGAGGAAGTGCCCGGCTCCGGCCCGGTCGATGGCTTTACCCAGTCGGTGTGCACCGTCGACCATGCCGAGAAGTCCTACGACGATTTCCAAAAACTGCTTACCGATCCCGGTCCGGTCGTGGTCGGCGCCGTGCAGTTCGCGAGCTGCTTCGGGCCGGCCTATGAATATGCCGCCATCCTCGACACCGCACTATGCAAACAAAATGTCCGCAATAAAGTACCGATGACCTTTGTGACCAGCGAACCCTACGTCGGTCACCTGGGTCTGGGTGGCGTCGGCGACTCCCGCGGTCTGCTCGAACACGAATTGCGTCAGCGCCACATCAAGTGGATCACCAACGCGAAAATCACCAAGGTCGAAGCCGGTAAGGTGTTCGCCGATGAAGTGAACGAAAAAGGCGAAGTCATCAAACAGCACGAGCTCCCCTTCAAGCACGCCATGCTACTGCCGGGCTTCAAGGGCGTCGATCCGGTTGCCGGCGTCGAAGGTCTGTGCAATCCACGTGGTTTCGTCATCGTCGACGAGCATCAGCGCAGTCCGAAATATCCCAACATCTATTCCGCCGGTG
>JACRMO010000038.1:4899-6705 GCA_016214925.1 Gammaproteobacteria bacterium | reverse complement strand
CGCGCCAGGGCTCGGGGCCGATCGAGCGCAGGAACGTCGCCGGATGAAAGGTGCCGGCACCGACTTCCAAATCGAGCGGTTGCAGGATCACGCAGCCTTGGGCGGCCCAATATTCCTGCAAGGCCAGGATCAAGCCCTGAAAGGTGCTGACGTCGCGCCCGTTGGCGGCGACCGGAGTTTGCGCAGACATCGACATGAATCAACTGCTTAAGCTAAAAGGAGCGGGCAGTATAGCGGGTCGATGGGCGGGAGGTAAGCGGGTGCCTCACCGATGAGGGGTTGCGAGGGGAGAGAAAGGATTCTCTCCCCTCGCAGTCAGCCCGCGCAGGACTTGGTCCGAACGGGTGGAATTGAACAGATCAGAACTGCAGACCGAGACCGGCCGAAATGAAATCGGTTTCCAGCTTGCTGCCATAACGTTCCCACTCGACACGGACGTGGAACTGGTCGGCGAAGCGGTACTTGGCGCCGATACCGGTCATCAGGTCGGTGCCATCGTAGCTGAGGGTGTTGATGTTCTGGTCCCAGAAGGCGGCGCCGACTTTACCGTAGATGGAGAAGTCTTCGCCGATCGGCAGTGCGGCAACGCCAGCCGCATAGAAAGTATCGGTCTCAAGATTCACCGCGCCTTGGCTCATGGAACCCAGATCGGTATAGCCCGCCTCAAAACCGAAATTGTCGGTGATCATCATGCCGCCATAGAATTTCCAGCCCATGTCCGTATCATCCATGCTGACCGGGACGCCGCTGGCGTTGCCCGAGTCATCGATGCTCGCACTGCCCAATCCTGCACCAACGAAGATTTCCGCCTGGCCGGCAGCGCTCCACAACAGGGCGGCGCCGAGGGCGATCCGTAGCGTGTTTTTCATGTTGTACTCCTCCAACGAGTGTTATGGGTAATAGCACGTATACGCAGTCGTCACGGCGACCGATGGCCGCAGATTCTAGCAGCTATCGCCACGGTCGCCAGGGGTTATTGAGCCTCTGGCCCGGGTCTGGTGTGGAACCTGCATGAGCATAGCGCATCAAGCCGCCTGCGACGGGCGCCGCTAAGCTCGTACAGACAGGAGGATTCCCATGGCGCAACTGATCCTGGAACCGACGTCCACCGCCCAGTGGCATGCCTTGGTCAGTGCGGCCGAGGCCGCCTCCGCGCGTCGCCTGGATGAAACTCTGGAGAGTTATCTGGTGTTTCTGCTGATGCGCTTCGTCGCGCGTCCCGACCTCGCCGGCCGGACCATGGCCATCGATTATTTGCGCGGCAGCGCCGCCAGCGGACAGCTGCGGGAGGCACAATTGCGCGATGTCGGCGATCAGTGTCTGTTGTTCTCGGGCCTGTATCCACAACATGCCGAACGCCGGCTGGTGCGCGTTTCCTACTATGTCGAACTGGGCCGTGCCGCCTATGGCCAGCTTGCCGAACACCTGCGGCATGCCGGAGCCGCCATGTATCAGCAGCTCTGCCAGGGCTTTGTGGTGCTGATGGATGTGTTGCAGGCAATGCGTGCATTGGATGGCACGCCGGCGCTGGCACCGTTGCAGAGCCTCGAATTGTGGGCCGAGACGGGCAGCCAAAGCGCCCGGCAAAACATCCGCGCCTGCACCGATGCGACCCCGGTCATGCTTATGGCGGACCCGCAAAAACCGCATTAAACCCACCAATTTCTCCGGTTGCCCGCCGCGCTGCCGCGGCGGGCTATTTGGGCTAGAATGGCCGCCCTTTCTCTCGGGTGGGTGGCATGGCCGAACAACGCAAAGCGGTAGCGCTGATTTCCGGCGGCCTGGATTCCATGCTCGCGGCGCAAG
>JACRMO010000038.1:0-4816 GCA_016214925.1 Gammaproteobacteria bacterium | reverse complement strand
GTCGAGGGCATCAATTTCTTCACCGGCTTCTGCGTGGAGGGACATACCCACGCCATCCGCCGCCAGGACGCCGCCAAACCGAAACGCAACAATGCCCTGTGGGTCGCCGAACAACTCGGCATCAAACTGCACATCGTCGACGTTATCGAAGAATATAAAGATGTCGTGCTGAATCCGAAGCACGGCTACGGCGCCAATCTCAATCCCTGTCTGGACTGCAAGATCTTCATGGTGCACAAGGCGCTGGAATGGATCGATGCGCACGGCTTCGATTTCATCATCACCGGCGAAGTGGTCGGTCAGCGGCCGATGTCGCAGCGCAAGGACACCATGCCGGTGGTGGCGCGCGAATCCGGTGCCGAGGATCGTCTGGTACGGCCGTTGTGCGCGCAGAATCTTCCCGCGACGCTGCCGGAACGCGAGGGCTGGATCGATCGCGAGCGTATGTACGGGTTCAGCGGCCGCTCGCGCAAACCGCAGATGGCGCTGGCCAAGCAATACGGCTTCACCGAGTACGCGCAACCGGCGGGCGGTTGCTGTTTCCTCACCGACGAACAATATGCGCACAAGCTCGCCGATCTCTGGCAGGGACGCGGCGAACGCCGCTACGAGCTGGACGACATCATGTTGCTCAAGGTCGGCCGGCATCTGCGCCCGCGCCCGCACTTCAAAATGATCATCGGCCGCGAAGAAGGTGAAAACCATTTTCTGGAAGGCTATCGCAAACAGTTCGTGCATCTGCGCGCAGTGAATTATGAAGGCCCGTTGGCGCTGATCGACGGTACAGCGGATGCCGATGACCTGGAATTGGCGGCGCGATTAGTGTGTCGCTTCGGTAAAGGGCGCGATGCCGAACGCGTGCAGGTCTTGATCACCGATCAGCAGGGCGCCAGCCGGGTTGTGGAGGTTGCACCGCTGACGGCCGACGACGTGCCACAGGCTTGGTATCTATGAGCGAACACGAACTCGACGCACGTAATTTGCTGTGTCCGCTACCGGTGATCCGCACTCAGGATGCCGTGAATCGCTTGCAGCCGGGCGATCGTTTGCGCGTGCATTGCACCGATCCAGGCGCGCTGTACGATATCCCCACTTGGTGCCGCATCAATGGCCACAGCGTTTATGAGATCGTGCAGAATGGCCGCGAGATCACAATCACCGTGCAGGTTGCAGCCGGAGAAAATTGAGGCATGGGGTTATCGAACATCGCCGAGACGATCACGAACGCCAGCACGGGCGCACGACGCCATCGCGAGATTCGCCATGTCACCATCGTGGGTGCGTGGATCAATGCGCTGCTGGCAACGCTCAAACTGGTGTTCGGTTATCTGGCGCATTCGCAGGCGCTGATCGCCGACGGTCTACATTCGCTTTCAGACCTGGCGAGTGATTTCCTGCTGCTATTTGCCGCCAAGCATGCCACGCGTGACGCCGATGAAGATCATCCCTACGGTCACGGGCGCATTGAGACGGTATTCGGCATCGTTCAGGGCGCCATCCTCGGCGCCTTCGCGCTGGGCATCGCCTACGATGCGGGCCGGCGCCTGTTCAATCCCGAGCGCTTGATGCAACCCGAACTCATCGCCTTGGTGATCGCGGGTATCTCGGTGGTGGCGAAGGAGGGCTGGTACCGCTACACCAGCGGGGCGGCACGTCGGTTGCGCTCCAATATGCTAGGCGGCAACGCCTGGGATCATCGCAGCGATGCCATCTCCTCGGTGATCGTGGTGGTCGGCGTGGCCGGTACCTTGGCCGGGCTGCCCTATCTCGATGCGCTGGCCGCCGTTGGCGTGGCCTTGATGATTATCAAAATCAGCGGGGAATTGATCTGGCAGAGTGTGCGCGAACTGATCGATACTGCGCTGGATGCCGAGCAGGTCGAGCGGATCCGCGGCCAGATCCAACAGGTCGGCGGTGTGCGCCGCGTGCATATGCTGCGCACCCGCAAGAGCGGCGGCGACGCACTGGTCGATGTGCATATCCAGGTCGATCCGACGTTGAGCGTGTCCGAAGGTCACCGCATCGGCGAGAAGGTCCGCGACGACCTGATAGCCGAGATCGAAGAGGTGGCGGATGTCACCGTGCATATCGATCCCGAGGACGACGAGACTTGCTCGCCCTGCGATCACCTGCCCTTGCGTGAAGCGGTGCTGGCGAGCCTGCAGGTCCACTGGGAGGAACTCCCGGCGGCCGGGGCTATCGAAGGCATCACCTTGCATTATTTGGACGGGAAGATTCACCTGGAGCTGGTTCTGCCACTAGAATGGGCGCCCGACCGGGGCGCGATCGAGGCGCTGACGCACGAATTCCAGCGACGTGCCCGTGCGGTGGCAGTGATCGGCGACGTGAGGCTGCGCTATCACTAGCGCACTATGACAGTGCCAGGCCGTGGCTTTTGCGCACCCTTATGATGCGCTAATATGCTGAGCCGACGATCGGCCACGAATGAATTAACTGATTAATGTATATATTTTTCTGTGGCATATTTCGTGCTCCAAAATGGACACGAATTTATTCGCTGCTAGATGTGATCCGCTGGATACGGATTCCCAGACGCAGCATGTTAAAAACTTACTCTTGCGGAGAGAGATCATGACAGCAGCCAAGGTACAAAAGACGATGAAGGATAACGCAGTCAAATTTGTCGACCTGCGTTTCACGGACACCAAGGGCAAGGAGCAGCACGTCACCGTGCCGACCGCCATGGTGGACGCCGGATTTTTCAAGGACGGCAAGATGTTCGACGGTTCCAGTATCGCCGGCTGGAAGGGCATCAACGAGTCCGACATGGTGCTGATGCCGGATACCGATACCGCCGTCATGGACCCGTTCTCCGACGAGCCGACCCTGATCGTGCGCTGCAACATCCTTGAGCCCAGCACCATGAAGGGCTATGAGCGCGACCCACGTTCGTTGGCCATGCGTGCCGAGGCCTATCTGAAGTCCACCGGCATCGCCGATACCGCCTACTTCGGTCCGGAAAACGAATTCTTCGTGTTCGACGACGTACGTTGGGGCTCCGGCATCAGCGGCTCGTTCTGCAAGGTCGATTCCAGCGAAGCCTCCTGGAATACCGAGCGCGTCTATGACGACGGCAACATGGGTCATCGTCCGACCGTCAAGGGCGGCTACTTCCCCGTCCCGCCGGTCGATGCGCTGCACGATCTGCGTGGCGCGATGTGTCTGGCCCTGGAAGAAATGGGCCTGGTCGTTGAAGTGCATCATCACGAAGTCGCCACCGCAGGTCAGTGCGAAATCGGCGTGGGCTTCGGTACCTTGGTGAAAAAGGCCGACGAAGTGCAGATCCTGAAATACGTGATCCAGAACGTCGCCCATGCCTACGGCAAAACAGCCACCTTCATGCCCAAGCCGATCGTCGGCGACAACGGCAGTGGCATGCACGTGCATCAGTCCTTGGGCAAGGCCGGCAAGAACCTGTTCTCCGGCACCAAATACGGCGGACTGTCCGACATCGCCCTGTACTACATCGGCGGCATCATCAAGCACGCGCGCGCGCTGAATGCCTTCTGCTCGCTTATTCCGCGCGCAACCGTTCTGCGTCGATTCGTATTCCGCATGTCCCCAATCCGAAGGGCCGCCGCATCGAAGTCCGCTTCCCGGATTCGACCGCCAATCCGTATCTGGCCTTCTCCGCCATGATGATGGCCGGTCTGGATGGCATTCAGAACAAGATCCACCCGGGCGATGCCATGGACAAGGATCTGTACGATCTGCCGCCGGAAGAAGAGAAGAAAATCCCGCAGGTCTGTCATGCGTTGGATCAAGCCCTGGAAGCCTTGGATAAGGATCGCAAGTTCCTCAAGGCCGGCGGCGTGTTCACCGACGACGTGATCGACAGCTATATCGATCTGAAGATGCACGAAGTCACGCGCCTGCGCATGACCACGCATCCGGTCGAGTTCGACATGTACTACAGCCTGTAATTTTTCGGGTTGGTCATAACCTACAACGCCCCCAATCGGGGGCGTTGTGTTTTTGAGGATGTGATCTGCGACCGTAAAAGACGTTCATAAGGTTGCATCGGCGAGGGTCGGGGCTTATGTTTGGTACATGCGCAAACTACTTCCGCTTGTATTGTTAGGCTTGTTGCCTACCCTGGTATCGGCCGGTGTCTACAAATGGGTCGATGCCGACGGCACGGTGCATTTCAGCGATGTGCCGCAAGACGGCGCGGAAAAGGTGCATGTTCCACCACCGCAGACCTATACACCCGCGCAGTTGCCACCTATTACACCGCGTAGCGAAGCACCGCCGGTGCCCGCGGAATACACCGCATTCACGCTGGCGACCCCGGCCTCCGACGAGAACATCTGGGACAACGCCGGCGCGATCACCGTGAATTTTTCCGTGGAACCGCCACTCAAGACAGGGCGGGGCCACAAACTGGTGGTGCTGCTGGATGGTCAACCCCAGCCACCGGTGCAGACCCCCGCCGCGATCCTGGAAAACGTCGATCGTGGCAGCCATAGTCTGCAAGGCCAGATTGTCGATAGCCGCGACGCTGTCCTGATGAGCAGTGAGACCATCACGGTGCATATGCACCGTGAATCCGTCCTGGCGCCCAATCGGGCGCAACCCACGCCCCCTCCTAAACCAAAGTAAACCCCGCAGTGCACTATGATGGGGCGTATGCTGTTCCTTACTGGAGCAGAAGCGTCTGGCATGCTTTTGCCATCTAACGCCGAAGTATTTCGTATCTTATTGCTTTAATAGTCTTTTAACAGGTTATCCCAGAAGTGTGCGGGCACAATTCGGGACTGCCCCACCCTGGTTTGCTTCTTGCTATGAACCCAAC
>JACRMO010000037.1 GCA_016214925.1 Gammaproteobacteria bacterium | reverse complement strand
GGCCGTGGCCGCGATCGGGGGCCAGGGACAGATCGCGCATCTGTCCCGGTAAGTGCAGCGGGTATCAGGCTGTATCGGAATAGCGCTGGCCGGTGTCTTCAGTGGCGGCTGGCGGATCAGACAGCAGGTATTGGATCTTCACGACCTTGTCCATTTGCGACTGGAAGATTTCCAGGCAGCGCGGATCGAAATGGCGGCCGCTCATACGCTCCATGAATTGGATGGCGTCGTTGGGCGACCAGGGGCGTTTATAGGGGCGTGCCGAGGTTAGGGCGTCGTAGACATCGGCGACGGCGACAATGCGCGCCGCCAGAGGGATTTCCTCACCCTTCAGGCCGTGCGGATAGCCGCTGCCATTGAAGCACTCGTGATGCGCCAGCGCGATCACCGCACCCATTTGCAAATACTGCGAGGGGCTGTCCTTGAGGATTTCATACCCGATGAGGGTATGGCGTTTCATGATTTCGAATTCGTTTTCCGGCAGACGGCTGGGTTTGAGCAGGATGTGATCGGGGATGCCGATCTTGCCGATGTCATGCATGGGCGCGGCCAACTCGATGACATCGCATTCGTCCTTGGCGAGCTCCAGGCCTTCGGCGATCAGACGGGCGTACTTGGCCATGCGGATGACGTGGTTGCCGGTGATCTCATCGCGATATTCGCCGCATTTGGCGAGCCGCAACAGGGTTTCCTGCTCGCGTACCCGGATGGCGCCGACCGCCTCGCTGACCTGGCGTTCCAGCCAACGCGCGCGGTCCTGGATGATGCGGTGTTGCTCATATTGGGTCAGCAGGTTGCGGCAGCGCACCCGGCATTCGACGTGATCCACCGGACGGATCAGCGAGTCGGTCGCGCCGGCGTCCAAGGCGGCATAGCGTGCCTCGCGTTCGTCCTGCGCGGTGACAATCACCACCGGCAGGTGCGCGCAACTGGGCAGGGTGCGTACTCGGCGAATGAAGTCCACGCCGTTGAGATCGGGCATGTCGTAGTCGACCAGCACCAGATCGGCGGGGTGCCAGCCGAGCCAGCGCAGGGCGTCGTGGGGGGAGGAAAAGGCTTCAACCTGGATCTGCTGATCGAAGGAGTGGGCTAGTTCCGCGAGCATTTGGCGGCTCGTGAACTGGTCGTCGATGACTAATATGGTCCCCATTCAGGCCCCCATGCCTACGTGCGTTGTCCCGGTCCGGCAGATCCCGTTGCGGACAAAATACCCATAACATCCATGTCCTGAAGCCCATCCTTAGGTATAAAATGCACTGCACCTAATAACTGGTTGTCACGTATAGTTATTCAAATTTTGTCGACATGCAAGTTTCTGTATCGGCACATTCGCTATACAACTTAAATCGCTGATTCTGTTTATGCTCATGTAGAATGGCCCAACAAAGGTTCGGAGAGCAGGAAAATGTCAAAAGATCAGTCGGAAAATCGCTCTGATCAGGCTCAGGGGCAATCCCTGGGGCGGGTATTCACGAGCGTGCTGGCCAGCCTGTTTGGGGTCCAGAGCAGCCGCAACCGGGAGCGGGATTTCGCGCAAGGACGGCCGTGGATCTACGTCGTGGTCGGCGCGGTGGTGGCCGCCGCCTTCGTTTTGATGGTGTGGTTTGTGGTGCGGATGGTTATTAAATCGGCCGGTATCTGAGCGGACAGTGTGCGTGTCTGTTGGCGACCGGTCTCAGCGGCATTGCAGGCTTTTGGCGCTACCGGGCGGTTTCAAGAATGATGCGAGTGAGTGTCTGGTAATCGCCATTGAAGTGATGCCCGCCCGGTAGCTTGCGTACCGAAATCGCGGCGCTATCCGCCTGCGGACAGAGTGAGTCGTCTTCCTCTGCGCCATAGACACACAGGACTCTGAGCGGCATGAGTTTGGCCACTTCGGGGCCGGTCAGGTGGGGGGCCGCGACCTGACTGCCGGGTAGCCAGTCCGTGAGGCGGAATTCGAAATCGACACTCTGGCTGATGCCCAGTAATGCGACCAAGACGACCTTGCCTTTTACGTCAGCGGGCAATCGGCTGGCCATAAACGGCAGGACATCAGCGCCCAATGAATAGCCGATGAGAAGTACGCGGTGCTTGTCCCAGGCCTTCAGGTAATAGTTAAGCACTCGGGATAAATCCTGACCGATGCTGTCTGGTGTGCGCCGACTCCAGAAATAATGCAGCGAATCCCAGCCAACGGTCGGAATGCCCTGTGTCGCGAGTTCGCCGGCCACATCGCGATCGATATTCGCCCAGCCGCCATCGCCGGAAACCACAACTGCCATCAGATCATTTTGTTTGGAGCCTTTAACGGCCGGCACCTCGATCAGTGGCAAATTGTCCAGTGCCGTTGCAGTGGCCGCGCCCGTCGGAACCGATTCCACAGAGTTCGTCAGTCGAGTAAAGCTCGCCTGCAACTGCGGTATCCAATCCGTGGCATGGAGAGGTGTATCACCGACATTGGGTAGCACAACCAGTTTCGCGCCAGGGATCTTGTTTACGAAAGCGGCAACCTCACTGCGGGCATGATCGTGGTCAGCGTGCAGTACCAGCCACGGGGCAGGGAGCGAGGTGGCCGGATCGAAGCCCATACCCTTGTCGTCCTTGCGCCAGTTCCAGGTCAAGGAACCGAGACCTTTGCATAGAGATTTGGTGAGCTTGAGCGTCGGTTGGAAAGCGAGACTGATCGCGCCGGTGAAGGTGTTCTTGGGGCTTTGTGCAAGCGCCACATACACCAGGGTTGCACCGCCCGCATAACCAACCAGGATCGGTGGCCGGTACTTCGGGAGCCCGTATTGTTGTTGCAGCGTGCGGCTCAGGGCCTCCAATTCGCCGGCCGGATAATCGCAGTAGTCTGTGCTGGTCGAGACACCCTTGCGATATTGATTGATGTCGATGCCCATGACCATGACGCCGGGCTTGACCAGGGCGCGGGCCATTGTGGCGACATCGTCTTGCCAGCCATCCTCGCCGGAAACGAACAGCACCAGTTGCTGCGGAGGTGTGTCGCCGCGATAGACATGGAGTGAGCCAAAACGTCCGGACGCGAGTGTGGTCTCCGTGATCTGTACTACGGCATGCCGGCCGTTGTAGATGCCCAACAAAACCGCTGCGACGACCACCAATACGATCGCAACGTAAACGGCAGGGTGGCGTAGTGGGTTTCGGAACCAATTTGGCATGGTTGATTTTCCGCGGTTCTAACCTGACTTATTTCGTGAAGATGCGGCGGTAGCCGCCGGCAATCAGCGCAGCGATGTCGATCAGCAAACCGGGCAGCGGCGTGAATACCGGATAGGCGAGATAACTGCTGCGCCATTGCGGACGAAATTTTTCCTTGAATCGGCGCAGTCCTTTGTAATTGTAAAGCCGGTTTCCATATTCATAGGCGACGCGCGCAATGCGTTCCTGTGGGCGGGAATAGCGCGTATGCCCCACGCCGCCCAACGGCGCCATGCCCAGGTTGAAATGCTGATAACCCTGGGCCTTCGCAAGCGCGATCAGTTCGACGAACAGGAAATCCATGGTTCCCGGCGGCGCATCGGCGGTGTGACGCATCAGGTCGATACTGAGATCGGTCTGGCCGCCATAGCCGGGCATCAGATTCGCAAACGCCACAATGCGTTGATCGAGGCGGACTGCGGCAACCGGGCTGCGTTCAAGATAGTCCTGGTCATAGCGCCCCAGCGAAAAGCCTTTTTCGGCGCTTCCGCGCGCTTCGAGCCAGGCATCCGAGATGCCGCGCAGTTGCGGCCACAGGTTGGCGTTGAACGGTGGCTGCAACAGCTCCATGCGCATGCCGACGCGTTTGGCGCGGTTGACGGAATGGCGCAGGTCGTCGCTCTGTTTGCCCGCGAGGCTGAATTGCTGCACATCCACATAGGCGGTCTCGCCCAGCTTGAACAGCGAGAAGCCGAGATCGTGGTAGACGTGAACATGGGTATCCATGACTTCGTAGAACACCGGCAGTAGCGCATATCTGTCCGCGAAGCTGCGGAAGGCCTCAATGGTGCTGGCAAAGGCGGCGGGATCGCCGCTGGGATCACCCAAGGCGATCAGTCGGTCGCGGCGTCGACCAAAGGCAATCAGGGCGCGACGGTCGGGTCCGAAGAAAAGATATTTGTCGCCGAGGAAGATCAGGTGCGAATAGGCGTTGCCACCGTGGCGTTCAAGCAGCTGGCGCGCTTCCTCCAGTTCATCTGCGTTCGGCAGTTGCAGATTGGGCGTGGCGCTGCGGAAATACGACCAGGCGAGAAAACCCAGGCTGACCAGGATGGCGAAGATCAGCGAGCGAACGAAGCGCGGTGCATCCAGATGCGGCGCGAATTTCAGCAGTGCGGGGATATGCGCGCTCAGATCGCCATGCACCCAGTTTCCCAATAGAGCATAGCCGAGAACAGCCAGGATCAGGAGGGCGCCCCAGAGCAGTGTGCGTAGGCTCAGGAAGGGATAGCCCTGGCGATAGAAATTACGCCGCTGGGATCGCAACAGCAGGGCACTGCCGAGCAGTAAGGTGGCCTCTTCAATATCCAGACCTTTGAGCAGACTGAAGGCTGCGCCAGCGAGCAACAGAATCAGCCCGGCGCGGTAGGCCGTGCGTACCTGCTCGGAAATGCCCCGCGCGAGCGCGATCAGGAGTATCCCGGTTCCCACCGAGAGCAGATGCGATGCCTCGATGGCGGCCAGCGGAAGGTAGATATTCAACAGGGAAAAGCGTTCGACAAGCGCGGGATAGGCAGCCGATATCAGCAGCACGATACCGCTGATCAGCGTGATTAGCGAAAGGCCGCGAATGCCTATCGTTGAAAGGAAACGCAGAGGCAACCGCAGTATGGTCAGCAGCTGGTTCCCCTGCCAGCGCTCCGCGAGCTGCCGCAGTTTGCGGCTGTCGCTGGTCAACAGCAGTTCACCACCCAGATACAGGGCCAGTAGCCAGGGGACGACGTAATAGGTGAGCCGGTACAACAGCAAACCGGCCAGGATGGGTTCGTTGCTGGAGGCGGTCGCACTGAGTATCAGCAACAGCATGCCGTCGAACACGCCCAGACCGCCGGGTACCAGACTGAAAATACCCAGTGCCGAGGCCAGCGTAAAGGCTGCGAGATAGGCCGTAAGACTGACGACCGCACCCGTGCTATACAGGCATAGCCAACTGATGAATGCGGCGGCCAGCCAATCCAGCAGGGAGATTGCTAACAGGATTGGTATGCGCCGGAACGGCAGAGACGGCAGGCCACCGAAGAACCGCCGATGGATGCGTTCACTGCCTAGACCGATGACATAGACGGGTAAGTAGGCCGCAATAATAACCAGCACAGCGAGCGTGACTGTGGATGGTATGCTTTGCAGATGCGCATACTGATCAAGGGAGCCGAGCATTGGCAACGCCAGCAACGACAAGCCCGTGGGCACCGACAACATGATGATCGTCGAATAGGCGGTGTTGGTCTTTCTGGAGACGTCGGCGCGTGCCAGCAGCAAAAAACGCAGCCCCGAGCCGGCCAGTCCGGACATACCGATCAGGTTGTTGAAGGCGTTGGCGATCCAGGCGTAGCGCACGACGCGCATGAGCGGCAAACGGATCTCCAGCCAGTGATTGAGCAAAATGTCGTACAGGCTCATCAGCAAAACACCGGCGAGAGCGGCGGTCTGTATGCCAACCAGCATCAGCGCGGGTATTGTCGTCAGTGTCTGACGCAATGCGGACGGGTCGAGACCACGCAGCTCCTCTCCCGCCAACGCTACAGTGGCCAGCAGGAAAGCGACGGGCAGAACGCGCTTCAACCAGTGTGACTGTATGGTGGATGCGCTAGGTACGGACGGTTTGGACATGGATTCGGCGTCAGGCCGAGGCTATCACAGCCAGTTTTGACGCTTGAAGTAATAGAGCAGGCCAAGTGTCACCACAATCATGACCAGCCAGATCAGCGGATAGCCGTAATACCAGTGCAGTTCCGGCATGGCCCAGGGGCTCTTGTCATTGCTGAAATTCATGCCGTAGATACCCACGATGAACGTCAGTGGAATGAAGATGGTTGCGATAATGGTCAGCACCCGCATGATCTCGTTGGTGCGGTTGCTGATGCTGGACAGATACACATCGAGCATGCCGGTGGCCATGTCCCGGTAGGTCTCCAGTAGATCCATGATCTGCACGCTGTGGTCGTAACAGTCGCGCAGATACATGCGGGTTTCGTCGGTCATCAACGGTTGTTCAGTGCGCAGCAATGCATTGATGACTTCGCGTTGTGGCCAGAGACTGCGACGCAGCAGCAGAAGTTCCCGTTTCAATTGGTGGATACGGCTGAGGGTGGCTTGGTCGGGTTTATCCAGCAGTTCGGTTTCCAGGTCTTCCAGACGCTCACCGAAGCGCTCGAACAACGGAAAGCCGGCATCGATCACCAGATCCAGCAGCGTGTACAGCAGATAATCCACGCCGCGCTTGCGGAACCGGCCGCCGCTATTGCGCAGACGCTGACGCACCAGTTCGAAAGGATCGGCCGCGGCGTTGCTGAAGCTGATGAGATAGTCGCGGCCGAAGAACAGACTGATCTGCTGAGTGACGATGCCGCCGTTGCTGAATTCCGGCAGGTTTATGGCGATGAAATACTGCTCGCCATAGATATCCAGTTTGGGTCGCTGACCGGAGTTGAGCACGTCCTCCAGTGCCAGCGGATGCAGCTCGAACAACTCGCCCAAATCGCGCAGGGTGTCGGCGGGCACGTCGCCCTGCACATGAATCCAGGTAATCGACGGGCTTTCGAGATAGGGCTTGCAGTCGGCGGGTGTGGCGATGTCCTGTTCCAGAAACAGGTCCGGCGCATATTCGGTGAGACAGATGCGCAGAGGGCTGGGAGTTTCGGCAGGCCTTTCGGTCAGCGTTCCCGGCGCCGTTCCCGGCGGGTGGTAAGTCTTGTTGAAGAGCCCCATGCGTCGTTCCCTTGCGGGCCTGTGGCCAGCATGATGATTGTGTGCATGGGAAACGATACCAGATCGCGCTGTTAGGATGTTGATGCGGGTGCCTGGCGCGCCACCCGTCAAACGGGCTGGCGGCCAGGCTTGACTCAGCTCAAGCGGCGGCCGGTGCGTCTGTCACCGAGCTTTGAGTCAGTTTACGGTTGCGCTGCTGCAAGACCTGACACTCCAGGAAGACGCGCGCAGCACAGTTGTTGCAGGTGGGACGGTCTATGCGCTCGAAGATATCGGCCAGCGCATCGTATTTGGAGGCGAACACATGATCCTGGCCGAGCTCGTCCAGAAAACCGCCGCGCGCCAGGAAATCGCGCACTGGCTCCTTCAGTCCGCTCAGGTACAAATCGCCGCCGAGTTTGCGACGTCGATGGGCTTCGGCAATCAGCGCCTCGGCGCCGGCTGCGTCGATGAAATTGATGCCGTCGGCGATGATCAGGATATGCCGTTGGTGTGGCGATTCCTCACCTAAGCGCTGCAACCTTTCGGCAATGTGATTAACGGCGCCGAAGAACAATGAGCCATCGATGCGCAGGACTTTCATCTGCGGACACGCCGTCAGCGGTTTGTGCGCGATGTCGGTAAGCTTGCGCTTATCGTCGTAGGGGTCGGGCAGCAGTTCAACGATGCGTGGCTTGGAGGTGCGATTCAGATATAGAACCAGCGATAGGAATACGCCTAGATAAATCGCAAATTCCAGTTCAAGGAACAAGGTCGCTAAAAAAGTTGTAGCCAGCACGCTCGCTTCTGAGGCGCCAAGTCGGAACAGCTTATGGATATGATGGAAGTCCACCAAGTTGTACGCCACCAGCAGGATCACACCACCCATGGCCGGGATCGGTAGGTACGCCGTCAAAGGGGCGATGGTCAGCAGGATCATGCCGAGCATGCCGGCAGCGAAGACCGCCGCGAGCGGCGTCTGTGCGCCGACCTGGAAGTTGATGCCGGAGCGCGTGAAGCTGCCGGAACCCGCGTAGCTGGAAAAGAAGCTGCCAACGACGTTGGAAAGGCCTTGGCCGATGAACTCCTGATTGCCGTCGATACGCTGATGCGAGCGGGTGCCGATGGAGCGAGCGATGGAAACCGCTTCGATCAGGCCAAGCAATGCAACCGCGAGTGCGCTCGGTGCAAGGCTCTTGATGGTTGCCAGGCTGAAATCAGGTGCCGATAACGGCGGCAATTGTGCGGGCAACTGGCCGACCAGCTTCACGCCATGCTGGGCGCCGTCCAGCGCCAGACACAACAGGCTGCCGATGATCATGGCGAACAACATGCCTGGCCAGCGCGGTTTGAACTTACGGAAGAGAATCGCGCTGATCAGCGTGACGCCGGCCACTGCGAGCACATAGAAATTGGTATCCTCAAGGTTGGCGCCCAGGTGCATCCAGGTATGCAGAAAATCCGTGCCGGACGGCAGTGGAATGCCGAGGAAATGCTTCATCTGACTGGTGGCGATCAGCACAGCTGCACCGGCGGTAAAACCCACCACGACGGAATGCGACACGAAATTCACCAGTGAACCCAGCCGCGCCATACCGAAGGCGAGTTGCGCCGCGCCCGCCAGGAAGGTGAGCGTCAATGCCAAACGCACAAAGTCGGCCGACCCCGCTGTAGCCAATGGGCTGATGGCGGCGAATATGACGATGGAGATCGCCGTTGTAGGTCCGGAGACCAGATGCCGCGAGGAGCCGAACAGTGCGGCAATCACCGGCGTGATAATGGCCGTGTACAACCCATACTCGGGCGGCAATCCGGCGATCATCGCGAAGGCGACACCCTGCGGCAGCACGATCACCGCGCCGGTGAGACCGGCGATCAGATCCGCACGCAGCGTGTCGCGGGTGACCATCGGCCACCATGTCAGAAAGGGGAACAAGTTACGCACAGTGAAACGGATTAGGGCAGTCATAGGTCCGGTGTCATAGGGTTGCTGGCGCCGCGAGCGGCGCCCGGTTGGGATAAATACGAACGATGCGCGTGGCCGGGAAGCGAACGGCCGGCGAGGCTTTGGTCTCGGGCCTCAGTGCGCGCCGGCATGTCCGGCGTGCTGCAGCGGATTGGTGTGGCGGGTGCCGTGGGGGGTATTTGGAGTTATCTGGTCAGCCGCGCCCCAGGCGAGCGGCTCGGTCGGCCGCTCGGCCATGGCTGGCAACCAGCCATGCAGATACTCGCCCTGTTGTGCTGCGGCAAAGCCGGCGCCGGCACGGCGGAAGATTTCTCGAATGGCGTTTAGGAGCGTGTACATGGCTTGGTTTCCCTTCAAACATTGATCGAATGATCATTTACTGTCAGGATCCATGCCAATTAATAACTGATTGATATAATTTAGATATTTATCCGAAGAGGCCGCGCCTGTGTTGCAGGCTGCAACAGTCATTTGGGCGTCGGCGGCCAAAAATGGCTATCCACTCGGTTTGATCGAAGACCAGACTAGATGTTGCAGATACGAACTAGACTGTTACATACTGCAACATATGTGAGGGGCCTATGCAGAGTATTCGCAGCAAAATCACGTTTGGGTATTACCTGTTTGCCGCCTGCATGATCGGCTCGGCGGTGTTCGCCTATGCCAATCTGCGCTTTCTCGAGCAGCGTCTGGATTGGGGTGCGGCGGTGTCCGGGTTTCTGGATACGACCTTGGAGATGCGCCGGTTCGAAAAGAATTTCTTTCTGTACGGCAAGCCCGAGGATGCGGCCTCTGCCCAGGCCTATGCCGGTCAGGCGCTGGCGCTGCTCGAACAGCACACAACGGCCTATCGAGAGCTGGCCGCGGCTGCGGATCTGGAGCGTCTGCGCGACCGGCTGGAACGGTATACGCGCAGCATGGCGCAACGGGTGCATGCAAGCGATACGGATGCAGCCGAGCGCGATGCAGCCGAGCGCGAAATCCGCGAGCTGGGTCGTGAATTGTCCGACAGTGCGGAACGCATTAGTGCCAGCGAACACGATGCCTTGCGCACGCTTCTGAATACGGCGCGTGCCACGCTGGTCGGTCTGCTGGCCGCCATTACGCTGTTCAGTCTGGTGCTGGCGCATGTCTTGACGCGGGCTGTGGTGCAACCTTTGCGTGGACTCGAACAAGATCTGCAAGCCATCGGCCAGGGTCGGCTCGACAGTTTGCCCGCGCGTTCCGGCGAGCGCGAAATTGTCAGTTTCACCGATGCCTTCAATCGCACTCTGCATGAGTTGGAGCTGCGTCGTCGCCATTTGCTGCAATCCGAGAAACTGGCTTCGCTCGGCACCTTGGTCTCGGGTGTGGCGCATGAGTTGAACAATCCGCTGTCGAATATTTCCACGTCCACGCAGTTGCTGGTGGAGGAACTCGACGCCGCCGACCCGGCCCAGATTACCGCCTGGCTGCGCGATATCGAGGAACAGACCGAGCGAGCCCGGCACATCGTTGCCACGCTGCTGGATTTTTCGCGCGACAGCCCGTTTGCCCTGCAACCGACCGCATTGCGCGGCGTCCTGGAAAAGACGGTCACGCTGCTGCGCACGAAAGTGCCTGAAGATTGTGTCATCGAGCTCGACGTGCCGGCTGAATTGACGCTCGACGCCGATCCCCAGAAATTGCAGCAGGTATTCGTGAATCTACTCGGCAACGCCATCGAGGCCGGTGGCCGCAAGATCCGGGTGCGGGCACCGGAGGCGCCGGAATTCCTCGCTTTGGAACACTATGTCTGGACGCGTGCGCCAGCGCCGAACGAATCTACTGCCAGCGCTGTGTACATCGCCGTCAGCGACGACGGACCGGGCATCGCGCCGGCCGTGTTGCCCAAGGTGTTCGATCCGTTTTTCACCACCAAGGATGTCGGACATGGTTCCGGGTTGGGTTTGTATTTGGTGCAGGAAATCGTAGAGCAGCACGGCGGTAGCATCGGCGTGTCGAGTACGCCCGGGCAGGGCAGTACATTCCTGATCCGCTTGCCGCGGCGACTGCTCCGGGAGACGCCGGTATGAACGCCGAGGTGACCCGCGACGCGGCCGTCTGGGTGTTGATCGTCGACGATGAAGAAGTCGCCGTGCGCAATCTGACCTATGCGCTGGGCAAAGAGGGTTATCACATCGTTGGCGTGCACAGCGGCGCCGCCGCGCTCGCGGCGCTGGAAGAGCGCCACTTCGATGTTGTGCTCACTGATCTGCGCATGGAAAAGATCGACGGCTTGCAGGTATTGCAACGGACCCGAGAATTGCATCCCGAAACCCCGGTCATCGTCATCACCGGCTACGCCACGGTGAGTTCGGCGGTCGACGCCATGAAGGCGGGTGCGTTTCATTATGTCGCGAAACCGTTCCGGCTCGACGAAGTGCGCTTGGTGGTGCGCGATGCCGTGGAACTCGGTCGTTTACGCCATGAGAACCGGCGCCTGCGCGCACTGGTCGACAGCTATCAGGGTGGCGGCACGCTCCTCACGCGTAATCCAACGGTGGAGAAACTGCTGGAGACGGCGCGTCAGGTCGCGGCGACCGATTGCACTGTCTTCATCACCGGCGAGAGTGGCACCGGCAAGGAGTTGCTGGCGCGGTATATCCATGCACAGAGCCCGCGTCGCGACAAACCGTTCATCGCCATCAACTGCGGCGCCTTCGCCGAAGAACTGCTGGCCAACGAATTGTTCGGTCATGTGAAGGGCGCCTATACCGGCGCGAACACCGATCGCCGCGGATTGATCGAAGCGGCCTCCGGCGGCACGCTGTTCCTGGACGAAGTCACCGAAATGTCTTCCGCCATGCAAGCCAAACTGCTGCGCGTAGTGCAAGAGAAAGAACTGTTGCGCATCGGCTCTACCGCGCCGGTCACGGTGGACGTGCGCTATCTCGCGGCGACTAATCGCGATTTGCGCGCGGCGGTGGATGCGGGCGTCTTGCGCAGCGATCTGTACTACCGGCTCAACGTGGTCAACCTCGAACTACCACCGTTGCGCGAACGCCGCGAAGACATCGCGCTGCTAGCGCAGTACTTCCTGAAGAAATATGCCCTGGCGATGCAGCGTCCGGCGGCGGAGATCGCGGCGCCGGCGCTGGCCGCCCTGCAGAACTACGCTTTCCCAGGCAATGTGCGCGAACTGGAGAACGCCATCGAACGCGGCCTTGCCCTGGCCGGCGACGGCGTGTTGGATTTGGCGCAGTTGCCCGATGCAATGCGTGGCACGTCGGCGCAAACGCGCGTTACGACGGCCGCACAGTTGCCGACGCTGGAAACACAGGAATCGGACTACATCCGCTGGGTGCTTGGGCAGACCCAGGGCAACCGTACCCAGGCCGCGCAGATCCTCGGCATCGATCGGGTGTCGTTATGGCGCAAACTCAAGAAGTACGATATCGCGGAATAGCGGGGCGTCTTGTACAGCGTCTATCCGCAGATTGTTTAGCGGGAACAACGCGGTTGGCGTCCCCATGCGCCAAGATTCAGTGCAGCCTGTGAACGAGCCTGTAGAAAAACCCTTCCACGGTAACGCGCCCTTTCATCGATTGTGAACTCGCGCATCATCGGTGGGTTTTCCCGTCAGACTCTGTATTTTGTTGTTGTACGTTCATTTTAGCGGAGTGTTCTTGTCTTGCTGC